>JBBUDV010000010.1:9021-14316 GCA_038057075.1 Patescibacteria group bacterium | reverse complement strand
GCGCGGGTGGCGAAATGGTAAACGTTGCAGCTTGAGGTGCTGCTGGCCGAAAGGCCTTGGAGGTTCGAGTCCTCTCCCGCGCACACAGGTAATTAAATAAAAAACCGAGACATATTGTCTCGGTTTTGAAATGTTGCGCTTTTTTTATTGGATAGAGGCCAAATATTTTTGAAGTTCTGCTTCATTTTTCCCCCAGGTGTTTGCGTTGGCGTCCTTTAATATTTCGTAAGTGTCATACACATAATTTTCAGCAACAACCAACGCTTTAAAAGTGATTTTTTCATTAATTTCTTTCAAAGTGGTAATTAGTGTTTTAAAGCGTTTTAAATCATTTATTTCCGGGTCAATCGTCAATATCTTTTCTCTGTGCTCCTTTACAATTTTTTTGAATAATTTTATGTCTCTGTTAAAAGCGGCTGAATGGAGCAATTCTAATGGGAAAAGAAATTCCATGCGTATATTGAGGGTTCCTATTGTTTTTGTCATGAAGTGTTTATAAGTGATTGCGATAACACCAATTGAAAGTACCATAGAAACACCAAACCACTTGCTCTGATGCCATCCTAATACAAGAGCTGCTAAAAACAATATTATTATTGCCGCATAAAATTTTTTCATTTCATTGCCTCCGTATTCTGTAATAAATTTACTAACTTATTTTTACTATAAAATCTATTAGAAAGCAATCTTTTAACCATAGTTAAAATGGGATAAAATAGATTTATGATTCTAATCTTTACTGGCAACGGCAAGGGCAAAACAACAGCCGCTATCGGCCAGGCGGTTCGCGCTATTGGCAATGGCAAAAAAGTTTTGATGATTCAGTTCATAAAAGGGCCGTGGATTTCCGGCGAAGATAAATTTTTTAAAAAAGGTAAAATTGTAAAAACAGGAAAAGGTTTTGTGGGAATACTTGGCGATAAATTACCATTTAGCGTTCATAAAAAAGCAGCCGCAAAAGGATTGGAATTGGCAAAAAAAGCGATTCAATCAAAAAAATGGGATTTGATAATTTTGGACGAAATCAATAACGCGGTTCATTTGAAACTTATAAAAGCCGTTGATGTTTTAAAAATCATCAAAAAACTTTCGGAAAAAACCGATTTGATTCTGACCGGCCGCGACGCGCCGAAAAGTTTTATAAAAATCGCGGATATTACCACGGAGATGAAAGAAATAAAGCATATTTTCCAAAAAAATAAACGCTCAATGAAAAAAGGAATAGAATATTGAACCGATGCGCATTTATGATTCCGCGTTTTATGCGATAATATTTTTTCTTGCCGGCGTTTTACTTTCCAGCTTCGGATTGAATTTTTTAACGATTATTTTAATTGCTTCGTTAACAGCGGTTTTATTCCTATGCGGCGCATATTTTGGGAAATATTTCGGTAAAAAATTATTTTGGTTTTCAGGATTATCATTATTTATAATTGTTGGCTCTTTTTATTATTTTTTTTATCAGGCATATCAAATTGAAAGCGCCAAAATTATTTTTAACAAGGAAATTGTTTTTAAAGGAGTTGTGGTGAAAACTGCGCCGCAAAGCAACTCGCAAAAACTGGCCGTTGAATTGGCAAACCCTTTGGCGGGGAAAATATCGGTTCAAATAAGGCCATTCCCGAAATTTAATTACGGCGATTTGGTTGAATTTAAAGGAATCGTCAAAACGCCGCCCTCAGCTTCTGCGGCGTCTTTGTCAAAAGACGGAATTTTGGCTGTTTCGGAATTCCCGCAAACAAAATTAATTGCGGTAAATCAAGGAAATTTTATAAAAGCGTCATTACTTTCTTTTAAAGGAAATATTATAAAAGTTTTTCAAAAAGTTTTGCCCGGCGAGCAGGCGGCTTTTTTATCAGGAATCACTTTGGGCGAGCGCGCGGAATTTTCAAAGGAATTTAAGCAACAAATGTCCCAAAGTGGAACCACTCATTTAGTGGCCCTTTCCGGATACAACATCAGTGTTTTAGTTTTAGTTGTCGCCGGCGCGTTAAGTTATTTATTTTCAAGGAGAATTTGTTTTTGGCTGACTTTAACGGTTATTATCGGGTTTGTTTTGATGACCGGCGCCGAGGCGTCTGTTGTCCGCGCCGCGATAATGGGAAGTATTGTATTATTGGCAAGTCAAGTGAACAGAGCTTATAGTTTCAGAAATATTATTGCGGTCGCGGCATTTCTGATGGTTTTGACAAACCCCAAGGTTTTGGTTTTTGACGTCGGATTTCAACTTTCTTTTTTGGCTTTACTCGGCATTGTTTATTTTTCTCCGTCAGTTAAAAAAGTTTTAAAATTAACTGATGACCCGGGAATTTTTTCGTGGAAAGAAAATCTGTTAGCGACTGTTTCAGCCCAGGTTTTTGTCGCGCCTTTTTTGATTTCCTATTTTGGAAATTTTTCTTTTTTTTCTCTTGTGGCAAACGTTTTGATTCTTTGCGCCGTTCCCCTGACAATGGCATTGGGTTTTATTACGGCGGGCATCGGGTTGTTGTCGTTAAATTTGGCAATTATATTCGGGTGGCTGGTAAATATCTTGTTGTCTTACGAAATTTCAATCATTGAAATTTTTGGTAAATTTGATTTCTTGCGGATAAGCAGTTTGAGTGTCTGGCTGGTAATTACTTATTACATTCTGTTGGCCGGATTTATAATTTATGTTGATTATTATCCCGCTATCTTTAAAGATAGCGGGAGGGGCATGGAGTTTTTTAAAAATAAACTGGGTAAAATATTGCTATCTTTAAAGATAGCAATAAAAAAGAAAATGTGATATAAAATAAATATGGTTAACATCAGCAAAAAATATTTGGAAAAAGATTTAAAATCCAAAATTTGGGGCAAGTTTTTTAAAGAAATGAATAAAACAAAGTCTGAAAACGATCTGGTGGAATTATTGAATAAATTTTTTACTCCAAGCGAGATTGTTATGCTGGAAAAAAGAATCGGTATAATGCATTTGCTGGAATTAGGGTATAAATACAGGGAAATAGGCGAAATTTTGGATGTTATGCCAAAGACAATCTCATTTACTAAATGCGGATTTAAAAAATCAGTGAAGTTAAAAAAGGCAAAGAACAAAACCGTTCATAAATCCGCTGAAGAAAGTTTTCTTCACAAGAAAAATTCAATAATGCCGACATATGTCGGAAAAGGGCGTTGGAGGAGGTGATTTTTGCAGTCTGAATTTTGCTATCTTTAAAGATAGCAAAAAATATTTTTAAAATAATAAAGATTTATGGAAATTGAGGTGGAAAGCGTCAGATTAGCAGACACTAAAAACTGGATTATTCTGATTTTTGTATTTCTGTTTGTTTTGGACTGTTTTGTCTGGAGTGAGATAGTTTTTAACGGAAAAAATAAAAATCCGGAAATTTATTTTTTAAATGTGGGTCAGGGAGACAGCGAATTGATTGTTTTGCCGAATAACGTCAAGGTTTTGATTGACGGCGGGCCGGCTAACAATAAAATTCTTGAAAATATTTCCGATGTTTTTTCGCATTTTGACCGGCGTATTGATTTAATTGTGATGTCTCATCCGCAATTAGATCATTTCGGCGGATTGATAGATGTCTTAAAAAGATACAGCGTTGGCGTTTTTATTTGGAGCGGTATAGAAAATAACACCGCGAGTTTTGCCGAGCTTGAAAAAACAATCAAGGAAAACAAAATTTCGCAGATTGTCTTGAGAGAAGGCGACAAGATAAAATATCAGGGCGACTATTTAGAAATAATTTATCCGCCTAAAAATCTTTCCGGAGTAAAAAATTTAAATGACGCCGCCTTGGTGTTAAAATTCACAAGTAAAAGTGCCACGGCTTTATTTACGGCCGACATCGGGAAAAAAATTGAGGATTATCTTGTTAAACGCTATGATTTGAAATCCGATGTTTTGAAAGTCGGTCACCATGGTTCCAAATATTCTTCCGCGAAGGAATTTTTAGCCGAGGTTTCACCAAAAATTTCTATTATTGAGGTGGGGAAGAATTCATACGGACACCCGACAAAAGAAGTTTTGGCAAGATTGGCGGATATCGGCTCAAAAATTTTCAGAACCGATAAAGACGGAATCGTAAAATTGACTTTTGATAATGGACAGATTAAAATTTTTTCACAAAGATAATAAAATTAATTTAACCATGAAAAACGAAAAAACATTGGTTTTGTTAAAACCTGATTCGGTTCAAAGGAATTTAATCGGTGAAATTTTGGCGCGTTTTGAGCGTGTGGGTCTTAAAATCGTCGGGCTTAAATTTTTAGTGCCGACAAAAGAACAGGCGCACAAACATTATGTTAAAAACGAAGAAGAAATTACAGCATTGGGCAACCGTTCAATAGAGGGAAAGAAAAAATCCGGCGTTATAGTCAATGATGACCCGAAAGAACTTGGACAAAAAATCATTGATCGGCTAGTGAAATTTTTAACTTCCGGACCTGTTGTGGCTTTGGTTTTGGAAGGCAATCAGGCGATTAAAATCACCAGAAAGATTATCGGTTTGACAGAGCCGTTGATGTCGGATATGGGCACGATTCGCGGGGATTATACTTTGGATTCTTATACTATTGCGGATACCGGCGACAGGGCTGTTAGAAATCTCGTTCACGCTTCGGCCAATGAGTTTGATTCCAATTATGAAATAAAGGTTTGGTTTAACGAAAAAGAACTTGTGAAATATAAAACCGCCAGAGATGCGATTTTGTATGACGTCAATTTAGACGGAATTTTAGAATAAAACAGTTAAGGATATTGACCCCGTTAGAGTTGCGGCATAGTTTTTGCAAATGTATAAATTAAAGGCGTAAGTCGCCCTACGGCTCTATTAATACGATAACGCTATTTCTGCGACAACTCTAACGGGGTTGACTTTTTGTTTTTAGGTGTATAATAGTATTGAGCTCTGGTAGTGATTCTCGGATCAAGTTGGATTATTTGGGAGGACAACAGCAGTTTAATCTTCGGATTAGATTTGAGTCCACCCACCTGGTAAACAGCCGGGATAATCCCACACCGGGGCTCTAAAAAAGTCCGACATTAAGTCGGGATTTTTTATTTTACGTCAATTCCAACGGCTTCAGAAATATTTTTAAATCCGTCTTTTTTGAGAAGTTTTACAAGACCGCGGTTGATTTGGCTGATTAATTGCGGGCCCTCAAAAATCATTCCCGTGATAAGCTGAACCAACGAAGCGCCGAGGCGGATTTTTTTATAAGCGTCTTTAGCCGAGAATATGCCGCCGCAACCGATGATTACGAATTCTCCTTTGGTTTTTTGATAAATATATTTGATTAAATTGTTTGCCA
>JBBUDV010000010.1:4402-8921 GCA_038057075.1 Patescibacteria group bacterium | reverse complement strand
ATTGACTCTTTTTTAAAATTTAGCTATTATTTAACGGTTAATTGATTATTTATTATGAGGCATTGTGAAGTGTGCGGCAAGGGTTCATTGATTCGCTGCGCCAGAAAAAAGCTCCGCGGAAAGTATAACCCGACCGTCAAAAAAAGAAAATATCCAAATCTTCAAAAAACCCTTTCAGAAGGGAAGCGAATTTTAGCATGCACGAGTTGTATCAGGACTGCGGCAAAAGCGGTGAAATAAGAAAAATTGCCTTCGGGCAATTTTTTGTTGGCGTGTTGATTTTTAAAGTTTAAAATTATGTATACTGTATTTAATCTGTATAAGCGGGCTGTAGTATAGTGGTAGTACGCGAGGCTGGGGGTCTTGCAGTCCGGGTTCGATTCCCGGCAGCCCGACAAAAATTGGAACAAACACTCCAGTTCAATCGTTGTATTTATTAGATAATAAAGGGGAGTCGGGCATTATTCCGAAAGCCGACTTTTGCCCTGTTTTTCTCGTTGGAAAAATAAATCAGATAGTTTACAATAAAATTAATGGAAAAGCAGAAATTTGAAATTTCATGGACTTCATTATGGCGCGTGTTTTTCATGCTTATTTTGGTTGTCGGCTTGTATGCCATTGCGCCGATTTTAACCGTGCTTTTTTTGGCGATAGTTATTTCTTCCGCTCTTGACGCCCCGCTTAATTATTTGGAAAGCAAAAAAATTCCGCGTCTTTTGGGCATTCTTTTTATTTTTGTGGCGATTATTTCCATATTATTTCTGCTTCTTTACACAATCATCCCGATAGTGCTTATTGAGTTTAAAGAATTAGTCGGCAATTTGGATAAAGTGGAAGAAGCGTTAGGCGGAATTTTCGGCATTTCCAAAATAACCGAAAAATGGGAAGCGGCTTTGAGCAGTGTCGCGGGGGAGGTTTTTTCAGGCAACTTTTCTTTTTTGAATTTTCTGCCGAGGATTTTTGAAAATGCGCTTTTGCTGATTGCGACTGTTGTGATTTCTTTTTATCTGGCTCTTTACCGCGATGGAGTGGAAAATTTTCTCCGGGCAATTATGCCGCTTTCTTATGAAAATTACGCAATAGACGTTTTTCACCGGGCCCGAAAAAAAATCGGGAAGTGGCTGGAGGGCCAGATATTTTTAAGCTTGATAATCGCGATTGTTACAACGCTTGGTCTTACAATTTTAGGAGTCAAGTACAGTTTGGTTTTGGGACTTATCGCCGGAATGCTTGAGATTATTCCTTTTGTCGGGCCGGTTATTGCCGGTATTTTAGCTTTTTTGGTCGCGATGCCGCAATCGTTTGTTTTGGGAATTTACACGATTATTTTATTCGTCGCCATTCAGCAATTTGAGGCGCATTTGCTTGTACCGGTTGTTATGAGGAAAACAACGGGTGTTCATCCGGTTATGGCTGTTTTGGCGATTTTGGTCGGAGCGCAAATTTTGGGATTTGTCGGGGTGATTTTGGCAATTCCCTTTATGGTGGTCATTCAGGAACTTGTTGAGGATTTTAGCGCCAGAAAATACCGCCAGCAAACTTTGTAATCAGATGAAAAAAAAGATTTACGCGACAACTTCAATTGCGTACGTCAACGACGCGCCTCATCTCGGCTACGCATTAGAACTTATCCAAGCTGACGCTTGGGTTCGTTTTTTTAGGCAGCAAGGAAAAGAGGTTTATTTTTTAACCGGCGTTGACGAGCATGGCGTTAAAATTGTAAGAACCGCCGAAGCGCAAGGCAAAACTCCGGAACAATTAGTTGATGAAAATTCCGAAAAATTTCGCGATTTAAAAAATTTATTAAATCTTTCCTGGGATGATTTTATAAGGACCTCGGATAAAAAAAGACACTGGTCCGGCGCGCAAAAAATATGGCAACAGCTGGCGGCGGCCGGAGACATATATAAGAAAAAATATCGCGGGCTTTATTGCGTGGGCCATGAGGCGTTTATAACGGAAAAGGATTTGGTTGACGGCAAATGTCAGGACCATCAAAAAGAGCCGGAAGTTATTGAAGAAGAAAATTGGTTTTTCAAACTTTCAAAATATTCAAAAGAAATTGAAAAGAGAATTAAAAACGATGAGTTAAAAATAATTCCGGAATCCAGAAAGAATGAAATTTTATCTTTGTTAAAAGAGGGTTTGGAAGACGTTAGTTTTTCGCGGCCGAGTAAGGACTTGGCTTGGGGCGTGCCGGTGCCGGACGATGAAACTCAAACAATGTACGTTTGGTGCGATGCTTTGGTTAATTATATTTCCGCCATTGGTTATGGACAGCCAGAAAACTACAAACTACCAATTACAAACTACCAATTTAACGAATTGTGGCCCGCGGATATCCATTTTATCGGCAAAGATATTTTGCGGTTTCACGCCGCGATTTGGTCGGCAATGCTTTTGTCCGCCGGCTTGGAACTTCCCAAAAGCATTTTTGTTCATGGCTTTATCACAAGTAACGGCCAAAAAATGTCTAAGTCAATCGGCAATGTTGTTTCTCCGGTTGAGTTGGTTGAAAAATACGGGGTTGACGCGGTGCGGTATTATCTTTTGCGTGAAATCCCGTCTTATGGCGACGGCGATTTTTCGTATAAAAAATTTGAAGAACGTTATAACGGAGAACTTGCTAATGGTTTAGGAAATTTTAGCGCTCGCGTATTAACGCTCGCTAGTCGTGATACTAATATATCTACCTATGGCAGATCTCCCGAAGGGAGACAAATACGCGCGAATGATACGAATAAGGAAATTTTAGATAAGATAAGCGAAACGAAAAAGCTTGTTGAGCAAAAAATTGACGAGTTTAAATTTAATGAAGCAATTTCCGCGATTTGGGAATTGATAAGTTTTGGAGATAATTATGTAAACCAGACAAAGCCATGGGAAAATCCAGAATCCAAAAAATCTGAAATTGCTGATTTGGTGATAATTTTGGAAAATGTCGCCGAATTAATATCGCCATTTTTGCCGGAGACATCGGAAAAAATTCTTAAAAATATTAAATCAGGTAAAATTATCAAAGGAGAAAATCTATTTCCTCGCCTTAATTAAAATGGATCCAAAGCTTTTTGACGTCCACACCCACGTTCAGGTTTCACAATTCAACAAAGACCGCTATGAAGTGATTAAGCGCGCTTTAAAAGAAAATATCTGGATGATTAATGTCGGTGATGATAAAAAAACTTCCATAGACGCGGTTGAATTAACCGAAAAATATCCGGAAGGAGTTTTTGCTTCAATCGGTCAGCACCCGACCAGGAAAGAAATTTTTGATTATGAATTGTACAAAAAGCTGGCGCAAAATAATAAAGTGGTTGCCATTGGCGAGTGTGGACTGGAATATTACGAGAGAAACGGAAAAGTTATCAATAATGCGGAAAAAGAAAGACAAAAACAGCTTTTTTTAGAACAAATAAAATTAAGCAATGAAACAAATAAGCCGCTTATGATTCATTGTCGCGAAGCATTTGGCGATTTAATTGAAATTCTTAATTCATACTTCTTAATTCATAATTCATCACAACCTCCGGGCATAATACATTTCTTTACTGGTAGTTTGAGCGATGCTCAAGCGCTTCTAAAATTAGGTTTTTATTTCACTTTTGGCGGATTGATTACATATAACAGAAGTTTTGACGAGATCATAAAATTTTTGCCGCTTGAAAAAATTATGGTGGAAACCGACGCGCCGTATGTCGCGCCCGCGCCGTACCGAGGTAAACGCAACGAACCCGCTTATGTAATTGAAGTCGCCAAAAAATTGGCGGAAATTAAAGGAATTTCTTTTGAAGAGGTCTGCGAGCAGACCACGGAGAATGTAAAAAAAGTGTTTAATTTGTAAATTATTTTTGATGTGATAATATAATATTAATGAATACAATTACCATTCCTAAAAATTTAGCAGGGAAAGATGATTTGGTTGTTATTCCTCGTAAAGAATATGAGGCGTTGCTAAAATTGAAAAAAGTAAAAGAATTTAATCCCACCCCGGCGCAAAAAAAAGCCCTTTTTCAGGCAGAAAACAGTTTTAAAAAAGGGAAAACTATCTCTTATAATGAACTCTCCAAAAAATTGGGATTTGCAAATTGATAATGGAGTTTTTAAAGTATTAAAAAAGATGCCTCGGCGGGATGCCGAGGTTATTTTAGAAGTAATCAAATTATTTCCAAAAAATCCGTATTTTGGCGATATTCAGAAAATGAAAGGAGAAAATAATGCATGGCGTCGTCGTATCGGGTCCTACAGAATTTTTTACAAAATTAAAGTTGTAGAAAAAATTATCCTTGTATTTTACATTGAAAGAAGGGCTTCCAAGACATATTGAAAACTGGCGGAGATTAAAGGAGTTTCTTTTGAAAAGGTCTGCGAGCAGACCATGGAGAATGTAAAAGAACTTTTGAAAATTTAAATAAAAAGTGCTTTAATATGCCTATACTATGGCATTAATAGATAAAAAAACTTTAGAACATCTGGCGGAGTTGGCGAAAATTCAGCTTACTGAACACGAAGAGGAAAAACT
>JBBUDV010000010.1:1942-4302 GCA_038057075.1 Patescibacteria group bacterium | reverse complement strand
AAAAAATTTTCCGTCTTTGAAATTACAAAGGAATTTTTTGATTATATCGCGGACAAGGATAAGGAAATTGACGCGTATTTGAGTTTGGATAAAGACGGCGCTTTGAAGCAGGCGGAAGAAGTTGATATCGCTTTGGCAAAAGGCGAAGAAATCAACGAGCTTGCGGGATTACCAATGGCGATAAAAGACAATATTTTAATAAAAGGTCTACCTGCCACCGCGGCGTCAAAAATTTTGGAAAATTACAAAGCAACTTATGACGCCACGGTTATTAAAAAATTGAAAAACAAAAAAGCCGTTTTTTTGGGCAAGACGAATTTGGACGAATTCGCGCACGGTTCTTCAACTGAAAATTCCGCGTTTAAAACAACAAAAAATCCTTATGACTTGGAACGGGTGCCGGGCGGTTCAAGCGGCGGTTCCGCCGCGGCAGTGGCGGCCAATATGGCGGTGGCGGCTTTGGGTACTGACACCGGCGGCTCCATAAGATTGCCCGCGAGTTTTTGCGGCGTTGTCGGATTGAAACCCACTTACGGCGCGGTTTCCCGTTCGGGCATTATAGCTATGGCTTCAAGTTTGGATCAAGTCGGGCCGCTGACAAAAACCGTTGAAGACGCCGCGATTTTGTTTAAAGCGATAAGCGGCAAGGATGATTTGGACACCACCTCTGTTGACGCAAAATACGGCGATGAACTTTTAAATCCGAAATTGGAAGATATTAAAAAACTTACAATCGGCTTGCCGAAAGAATATTTTACCGGCGGTCTGGACGATTACACTCAAAAAGAAATTCAAAAAGCGATTGTTCAAATAAAATCGCTGGGATTAAAAATAAAAGAAATAAGCTTGCCGCGCACGAAATACGCTTTATCCGTTTATTACATAATTATGCCGGCGGAAGTCAGTTCTAATTTGGCGAGGTTTGACGGAATCCGTTACAGCCGTTTGGACGGATTGGAAAATAAGGGCAATAAGATGTGGGATGTTTATTTCAAACAAAAAGGAAAAGGATTCGGGCCGGAAGCAAGAAGAAGAATTATGCTGGGGACTTATGTTTTATCATCCGGCTATTACGATGCTTATTATTCAAAGGCGCAGAAAGTCAGAAGGTTAATTAAGGAGGACTTTGACAAAGCGTTTAATCCGCTAGCTGGCGGAGTTGACGTTATTCTGACACCCGTGTCGCCGACACCGGCTTTTAAAATCAACGAAAAAACAAACGACCCATTACAAATGTATTTATCGGATATTTTTACAATCCCGTTAAATCTTGCGGGGCTTCCGGGCGTTTCCATTCCGGTCCGCAAATATAACAAAGGAGAAAATGAATTGCCGGTCGGATTTCAATTAATAGGCAAACCGTTCCGCGAAGCGGATATTTTAGGCATCGGCCAATTTTATGAAAAAATTTGATGTAGTCGCCAGTGATATACTCAAGTATATCACTGATTAAATATCTTGGAATAAAATGAACGATTTATATAAAAATTTTTTTGAAACGGCAATTTTCTTGTTTTTAGCCGCGTCGCGGACGTTAATTAATTTTTATTTGGATAATCAATTGTTAATTCAGCGGCTCGCTTTGATAATTTCGGGGGTACTTTTGTGGTTTGTGATTTTTTTCGTCGCCAAGCTTAAAATTTTGGAATTAAAAACCGAACGCTATATGGACGTTATTGGAGGCGCCGACATCTCACAACGCCGTTCAATAAAAGCGTGGCGCCAGATTCAGAATCGGCTCAAAACCAACAGTTCAGCTCAGGCGAAATTGGCGATTCTTGAAGCAGACAAAATTTTTGACGAGTTGATAAAATTAAGCGGCTTTAAAGGGAAAAACATGAACGAGCGTTTGGCTCAAATTACCGAAGCCCAGATTTCCAATCTTAAAGAAATTATATTCGCGCACAATCTTGGCGAGCGGATTATCAAAGAGCCGGAACTGAAAATTTCTACTGGAGAAGCCGAAAATATTATCGGTATTTATAAAAAGGCCTTTCAAGATTTTGGATTATTAGATTAAATTAGCCATCATCATATAGTTTGTCATCCTGAACTTGTTTCAGGATCTGGAATTATGAACAGTTATTATGTTTATATAATGGCAAATTTTAAAAATACGACTTTTTATATTGGCGTATCAAATGATTTACAGAGAAGATTATATGAGCACAAAAATAAATTAATAAAGGGCTTTACTTCAAAATATAATTTAAACAAACTTGTTTATTTTGAGGAAACCAATGATGTGAAGTTCGCTTTATGGAGAGAAAAACAGTTAAAGAATTGGCATAGAGAGTGGAAAATCAATTTAATCAAAAGTCAAAATCCAAATTTTATGGATTTAAGTGATAATTTTTAAA
>JBBUDV010000010.1:0-1842 GCA_038057075.1 Patescibacteria group bacterium | reverse complement strand
TTCAAATAGCGCGGTTTCGTAGTCAATTTTTCCGCTTTTTACGGAAACGTCGCAATCAGCGAGTTTTTTTATCATTTCAAAATCAAGAAATTTTGAAGCCGCGAAAAAATTAAAAATCTTTGCCGAATCCTCCTCGTTTAAAAAAAGATTTTCCAGAGCGTGAATTTTTTGGCCAAGGCCTTTATTTTTTGAAACCGCGTCAATAAACCTGTAAATGTTCGGTTCCTCAAACCAAATAACCGATTTCTCAACATCGGAAACGTCCATTTTTTGTCCAAAGCCCGATAATTTTTCAAGTTCCGTAATCAGTCCCCAAGCGTCATTTTTGAAAATTTTAGCCAAAGTTTTGGCCGCCGCCGCCGTCAAATTTATATTTTTTTCTTTCGCTTCTTTGGAAATGAAAAATTCCAAACGCGCTTCGTCTAAATTTTCAAATTCCTGATGAATCGCCGGCTTTTCCAAAAGAAAATCAAAAGAAGAGGGAAGTTTTTTATTTTGCGAAAGCAATATAATTGAATTATCGTTTTTAGTTATGGATTTTAACAATCCTTTTAAATCATTTAAAAGCGTTTCTGTGAGTTCCGGCGCGTTTTTAATAATCGCCATTTTTTTCGCCGCGAACAACGTTTCCTGTCCGCAAAAATCTTTCAGCCGCAAAAACTCGTCATTGTCTTCAAAATTAAAATGTTCAACCGAAAAAATTGAGTTTTTATTTTGGTAATTTTTGACAATTTCTTCCAGCTTTTGCTGTCTTCTATATGAATCTGGACCGTAGAGTAAGATGACCATAAGAAAAGTATAATGTATAATAGAGACAAGGAACAAGATGCGTCTCCATAATATCTAATTTAAGGCCTCCGGGAGACCTTAATAACGGAGGCCTCTCTATCATTTAAAATGCGTTTTGACATCATAACGATTTTCCCCGATATTTTTGATTCATATTTAAACGAGTCAATTTTGAAGCGCGCTCAGAAAAACAAAAAAATCAAAATAAAAATTCACAATTTGCGGGATTCTGCCAAAGACAAACATAAAAAGGTTGATGACAGGCCGTTTGGAGGAGGACCGGGAATGGTACTCAAACTCGAACCGCTTATTAAAGCGGTTGCGAGTTTGAAGTTAAATGTTAAAAGTAAAATGTTAAAAGTAAAAATAAAACCAAAGGTAATTTTGTTTTCTCCGGCAGGGAAGCAGTTTGACGAAAAAATGGCGCAGAAATTATCAAAAGAAGCCCAACTGACAATGATTTGCGGCAGGTATGAAGGAATTGATGAACGTGTTAAAAAAACGCTTCGTGATTCAGGTTTTGCGGTTCAAGAAATATCTATCGGCCCTTACGTTTTAACCGGCGGCGAACTTCCGGCTATGGTTTTAATAGACGCGATTTCCAGAAAAATTCCGGGCGTTTTGGGCAAGGAAGAATCGTTGGAAGAAAAGCGGTTTGGCGTCGGAGCGCCGGTCTATACGCGGCCGGCGGAATTCAAATATAAAGGCAAAAAATATAAAGTTCCCGAAGTTTTGCTTGGAGGAAATCACGCGGAAATAGAAAAGTGGAGAAAATCCCGCATATAACGACATGCGAAGTCGTTATATGCGGTTATCCACCCTTATAAATATATATATAAATATGGCCGTGTCGCGCCGCTCTAATACATTAGAGCGGCGCGACACGGAAGATAAAACGATATAAAGAAAAAAGTAGGGTGGATATAAAGAAAAAATAGAGGAAAAGCGCTCAGTTCAACCACTCTAATGTATTAGAGTGGTTGAACTAAAATTAAAAAACAATAAAAAGCGGTTGTCCACACCTGTTTATTATAAAAAGTGATATAATAAATT
>JBBUDV010000009.1:4921-6735 GCA_038057075.1 Patescibacteria group bacterium | reverse complement strand
GGATTTAATATCTTTAATAAAAAGGCCTATGCCCAGACAACGGGCTCCGGCGCTCCGGCGGAAAATTTAGCCGTCAATTCTTCAAATATTAAATTCTTTAATCCCGGCGGCGATACTACATATGTCAAACAGACATACTTTGATACCGCTGATTTCAGAGTTCGTTTCACGAAACTTAAAAGAATTATAAAATTGAACGCGATAGATTCTGAAAATACGAAAATTACAGTTATTCCTGAAATTATTCAGGACAATTTTCAAGTAAATTATGTCCGTTACGGCAAGGTTGTAGATTTATTATTACCAGGCGATGTACGCCCTTCTCGTCTTGATAAGTTTTGCGTTGATGAATATAATATTATTTATGGTGGTCTTGCCGGACGTAATTGCTATCGTCAATCTTATTTTTATGATTCTGCCGAAGAGAAAACTTATGTAATTCAGTGGCTTATGCCGGTTAACGGCGCAGGAAATGGCGGCCAAAGAACTTGTTTTAGGGGTCATTGTACAGGTGACACACTGACTCCTAATACTCCTGATGCTAATTCCAGCTGGGCATGGACATGGACGGCGGACTCATTGTCGCAATACTACTGGGACACATATCATTGGCTTTTATTAATTGCCGGCAGTGAATACGACATAGATGGGTATTACCAGCCAACCGTAAATCAATTTGTGCCAATTATGACCGAAGAGAATTATTCTCCATATGGTGGGTTTAAAAATGTAACCCTTGGCGGTTCTAATAGCGCCGTCGATTCCGCGGTGGGAAAAAACGAAAACATACTTATTGTCAACGCGCCTGTTTGTCATACTAATTCAGACAGTGGCGCGACTCATAGTTACGTTGACACTTATTGCTGGAGGCAGGGGTTGAGTTTGGACGGCCGCGTAGGTCAAGGCCAATGGCATCATTATAGCAGTGGCAATGGATATCTCGGGGATTTTTTCGGCGGCTTTATTGAAGGGATAGCAACGGTATTCTCTTTGGGTATTGTCAATGCCCATATCGGCGAAGCAAACGGCACATTAATTCCGAATCTTACGAGTTTATTGGTTACAGATCAGAATGAATTGTTAAATATTTTCGCACAAGATGTGATTAATAAATATAAAGGGAAGTTTACTTCTCCCCAAACTTATAATTTAGGCTTTTTAGGCGCTGTTTCCGATTCAATCGCAAATCCAACCAAATATTTTGGCGCCGAGAGCGGTTCTGACGGAAATGTTTGGACTTGGTATGGTAAATTTAGGGAACTTCCGACTGTCACATTGAAGGGCCCCGCGAGAGTTGAACTTCCGGATAAAATAAATCTTGATTGGAGGACTCCTACAAACAGCGACACCTGCACGGCTTCCGGCGATTGGTCCGGCGCAAAAGCGACTTCGTCCATCCCCGGCCCTTTAACTGAATCTTTAACAAAAATGAAAGGTAATTATGTTTTTAATATCTCTTGCACTAATGTTGC
Source organism: Patescibacteria group bacterium (assembly GCA_038057075.1). GTDB lineage: Bacteria > Patescibacteriota > Minisyncoccia > UBA6257 > UBA9933 > DAHWFZ01. The sequence continues at coordinate 5,263 of JBBUDV010000009.1, read as the reverse complement.
CGGAACAGCCGCTTCAAGCGTCCGAACCGAGGTTAAAAGGGTACCGAGATGCGATTTTTCCGCCAATCCGACTAAAATTACTTTACCTGAATTTTCAACTTTATATTGGGATTGTAATTATACTGATAGCACATTGTGGCCATATATAGGTAAGTCATCAGCTGACAGTTGTGTTTTTAATAATATCAGCGGCAATAGGAACACCACTGACAGTCAAATCGTAAGACCAAAAGAAACAACAATTTATACTTTAACTTGTAGTACTAATGAGGGTGTAAGTACAAGTTATACGACTAAAGTTACGGTTGACGCTCCGACTGGCGGCGCTGTCATAGAGGTGAG
>JBBUDV010000009.1:0-4821 GCA_038057075.1 Patescibacteria group bacterium | reverse complement strand
GCGGGGGACTTACTGTCGCGTTGAGTTGTAAGGCGTGTCGCACTTGTTGTATTGTTTGTCAAAATACTCTAGCGTCATGGTGTTGGGAGTATCGGATTTGATTTCCCAGTAGTAGATTGCTGAATTATACACATAATATTTCAACTGGCCGTCGTCATTGGGACGCCATTTGCCATCGGTAAGGGTAATAGTGTTTCCCGATACGGACCAACGGGCTTCCCAGAGGGCTTCATAGCCGGTATACTGTTCAACATACGGATCATAGCACGGTCCCTTTCCGGCGCACAATCCATCGCCGTAACCTTTGGTATCGGTGGTGATGGTGAATATCCCTTTCCGGTAAGCGGTTGAATTGGCATCCACTTCCCAGGCGCTAGGAATATCGCTTGCCAGTCCTCCTGCCAAGCTGACGCAGTTGTTGGGATTCGCGTTGTCCTCGGGAACGGGAACGTTTTGAGGGTCTCCGCATCCGAGGGTCGCAAAAATCAGAATTACTCCTATGATAAACAGGTTTTTCATCTGTTATCCTCCTTTGGTCGCCGTAGTTTTAACGAAGGCGACCTTTTATAGTCGTTACTATTCTATATGTAAACCATTGGCCGCCACCAATGAATTTTTTAAAAGAACTGATTTTGTATCTATATTATATACAAATTTAAGGCGATTTGTCAACCCCTCACCCTTGTACAAGGGTGAGGGATAAAAAACCCCTGATTTTATGGGGGTTTTCCGATATTGACAATTAATTTTGATATCGTAATATAGGTGCAGAATAGCCAAGGGCCACTTTAACAAACAACGGCGAAGCCGTTTATAAGGAGGAAAAAGAAATGGAAAAGAATAATTTATGTGTAATTAATTTGCCGGGTCAAAATAATTTTGCGGTTGTATCACCGGGCAGAATCGCATATGGATTAAATGCTTCTGAAAATGAATTACAACAATTGGTAGCGGATGAAGAAAAACATACAGAAAATATTGAATTAAAAAAGGAAAATTGCAACACAATGCGATTATCCGCACCGGTAATTGCTTTAATGCCCACTTTTGATTGTAATTTAAGATGTGTTTATTGTTATGCGCGGGGTGGTGAAATAAAAAAGACAATGTCTTTTGAAGTCGCGAAGTCTGCGATTGAAGCTGTTGCACAATATAATAATTGCCGGGAACGATTAGACATTTATTTGGTTGGTGGAGGCGAACCATTATTGCCATTTGGGTTGGTGTATAATTCTGTAGAATTCGCAAAATCCATTTATAAAATGGTGATTGTACATGTTGTAACAAACGGAACATTTAGTGATGATGTTTTGCAATGGATTATAAAAAATAAAGTTGACATTCGTATTTCCTACGATGGTCCAATGCACCGTATTCAAAGGCCATTTGCGCACAGTACAAACCATAGTGTCATTAATTCCGAAGAAATAATTAAGAGAAATATAACAATTTTAACAGCTAATGGGATTTCTGTGACTGTTCAATGTATAGTGGCTAAAGGCGGGTTACAAACAATGTGCCAAACGATTGATGAAGTTGTTGGTATGGGAGTTAAAGTTTTGAAATTTGAGCCCATGTTGGCTACTAGTATTTCTAGGGGTGTAAAAGAAATGGAACCGAATCCAATAAAATATGCAGAAGCTCTTTTGGATGCGATAAATTATGCAGCACAGTTAGGTAATATCAAGATAGACACGGGTTATTTTACGGAGCCATCGGATCAATATTATTGCGGGATTGCGCAAAATAATAAAATTATTACTCCCGACGGATTGATCACGGCTTGTGTTGAAGTATCAAAAGAAACAGATCCTTATGCAAATTCAGTAATTTTTGGAAAAATTGAATATAAAAGCATGGTTGTTAATAAAAAGCGAGTTAAAACTTTACAGTCGTTCCACTATAAAAACCAAGAAAGCTGTGTAAGATGTAATTTGAGATTTATCTGTCAAGGTGGCTGTCCGATGGCTAATATTTGGAGGTCTGGAATCCCAATAAGAAAATCTTCTTTTACCTGTGCAGTAGAACACAAATTAATTCCGGCGCTGTTATTAAAAATTGTGGAAAACCCGAAAATAGCGGAAGTTGTTTTTAATAATAACGCCAAATTTAAAACTTGCTGATAGAGCGAGAGAAAGGAGGGTCTAATGAAGAAAGTAATAATAACTTTCAAGGCCGTTTTGCAAGAGCCGAGAGTAATGGGCATGTCACATCCCGGCTGCTGCTCTCAAAACGGCGGCTGTGGCAAAAAGCACGGCTAGTGCCAGTAGGGGTGGGAATTAAAATTCCCACCCCTCTTTTATTTTGTTATAATTTTAGTTATGAATAGTCAGCAAAATAAAAATAATATTTCTATTAAAAAAGCTTTAGATGAGGATATAGTTAAAATAGTATCAATCCACAAGAGCTGTGTTTTAAAAACGAATTCCAAGTTTTATTCTAAAAGCGTCATTAAAGAATGGCTAAGTCAAATAAGTATAAAAAATACAAGAGAGCAATTTAAAAACACAAAATGGCATGTAATAAAATTAAACGATAAAATTATTGGTTTTTGCCAGTTTTCTCCCATAGAAAAAGATTTATATCAGATAAATATTTCCCCAAAATATCAGGGAAAAAATTATGGCAAGTTATTATATGGTTTTGTTGAAAAATATTTTAGAAAGCGGCGTATGAATGAAATTTATTTAAATTCAACTTTAAACGCAGTAAATTTTTATAAAAATTTGGGGTTTAAAAAGATAAAAATGATAAAATTTAAACTGGATAAAACATTTGTTGAAATGGTAAAAATGAAAAAACAATTAAAATAATTTTAATTTCTGAGATGAAATAATGGATAAAATAACTTTAAGAAAAATCAAATTATCAGATATTAAATATTTTGCGAAATGGTGGAGAGATAAAGAATTATTAAAATTGACTAGTGGCATTTTAAAGCCGATATCAGATCAGGAGGTAGAAAAGTATTTTTTAGTAATGTTGCGAAGTAAAAATTATTATCATTTTATGATAATTGCGGATGGAAAAACGATTGGACATATATCTTCAGCAAAAAGACAAAATAATTGGCATGAAACACAAATTGTTATTGGCGAGAAAAAATATTGGGGAAAAGGTTATGGTTCCAGATCAATTAAACTTCTTATAAGAAAAGCAAAGCTTCTTGGAATTTCTAAAATTTATTTAGAGGTAAGACCGAGTAATTTAAGAGCTATTAAGGCTTATGAAAATTGCGGATTTGTTAAAATTAGAATCAAAAAATATTCTAAAAATAAATATTTACCGGAAACTTTAAAGATGGAACTAAAAGATTTATAAATTTATAAAATAAGTTATGCTTTGGATTTTGCCGATTCTTTCCGCCTTGATTCTTGCTTTGTCTTTTGAGCGTCCGTATATGGGGCTGTTGTCTTTTTTCGGCTTAATCCCTTTTCTTTTTTTCTTAGCCAAAATTAAAAGCCACAAACAAGCGTTTTTAGGCGGGTGGCTGATGGGCGGTTTATTTTTCGCGTTGATTTTTCGCTGGATATTTTACGCTTATCCGCCTGATTGGGCCGGCGTTCATAATCCCTATGTGGCAATTCCGCTTTTTCTTTTTGTCTGGCTGGGCGTTTCGGTTTTTGTTGGAATCGCCGCCGGATTTTTTGGGTACTTTTCTTTGCCGTTTATTCAGCGCAGAGCGGGCCTTTTAATTATTCCCTCGTTTTTTATTCTTTCGGAGTATATTCGTGCTTGGCTTTTTATGTTTCTTTCTTGGGCGCCCGAAGCGCGATTGGGAGCGCATTGGTCTTTCGGCAATCTTGGCTACACGATGATTGATATACCGGCAATTTACTGGTCGCGGATAGTCGGGCTTTACGGTTTAAGTTTTTTTGTCGCGCTCGTCAACTTTATAATTTTTTCATTTTTTCATTCCCGCAAAAATTTTCAACTGAAAAATTTAACTTTTTCGGCGGCATTTATTTTATTTTTATTTTTTCCTTTTGTGATTTCTGTTCCCGAGAAAGGCGAAACTCTTAAAGCGGCGCTTGTTCACATGGATAACAGTCAAGGTATTTTGGGCGTTTACAATTTTACCGAACTTTGGAGACAAGTTGAAAAAAATAAAGATTTTCATCAGCCCGATTTAATTGTGTTGCCGGAGGCGAGCCGGTTTTTTGCGTTTCTAACAGATGAAGAAAAATTGTTTGTTAAACGAATTTTTCCCGACGAGAATCGTCCTGGTCTGATTATTACCAGCAACATATACGCCGCCGAAGGGAATTTAAAAGAACGAAAAGAACAAATGATTTATCGCGACCAAAAAGGCGAATTAATCGCGGTTCAGGATAAATCTTTTTTAATGCCTTTGGGTGAATATTTTCCAATAATTGTTAAAAGCGTTATCCAGTTTTTAAACCCCATACCTGTTCAACATTTTAATTATTTGCGGTCTATGCAACCGGCTTTGACACCGGAAAGCCCGATTAGCTTCAACAACATTAAAATCGGAGGTCTTCTATGTTCGGGTGTTGTTTCCCCGCTTCTTTACAGGTCTTTGGCGGACGACGGAGCAGAAGTGTTTATTAATTCCGCCAGTCAGATTATTTTTAAAAATCGGCCGTTTTTCGTTTTACAAATGAAAACAATGGCCCGTTTTCAGGCAATTGCCAACGCCCGGCCATTCCTTCAGGCGGCTAACGGCGGTCAAGCGTTTTTTATTGACGCTGACGGCAAAGTGGCGGCCGAAACCGAGGGAACGGAAAATAAAATCATTATTTTTGATTTTTCTCCTTCGGCTAAAAAAACAATCTTTACGCGATTCGGCGATTGGCCGCT
>JBBUDV010000008.1:0-6601 GCA_038057075.1 Patescibacteria group bacterium | reverse complement strand
TAATGTTTTATTATATCCACCTCAAACCCCTTGTCAAGCATCAAAAACCCTGCTATATTTAACCCACGACTTACAACAAACAACCTACAACAAATAACCGCGAAATCGCATTTTTGTTGTTAGTCGTTAGTTGTTGGTTGTTAGTTATTTTATGAAAAAAGATATTCATCCAAAATACCACCAAAACGCAAAAGTAAAATGCGCGTGCGGAAACACTTTTGAAGTAGGTTCAACAAAGCCGGATCTTAACATTGAAATTTGTTCAAAGTGCCATCCTTTTTACACGGGCACCGCTAAAATTATGGATATTGCCGGAAGAGTTGAAAGATTTAAAACAAGAAAAACAAAGACGTCAGAAACTCCGGTCAGAAAGAAAACCGAAAAGAAAGCCGTGAAAAAAGCAAAAAAAACTCCGAAAGTGAGCAAGTAAACATTAAAACGCTAAAACATAAAAACACTAGAGCAAAATAAAAATTACCGCTATCTTTAAAGATAGCGGTAATTTTTATTGCTAAATTTCTTTTATGATTTCCAAATTTTTCTTTTTTAATTTAGGCAAATCTTTTTTCATAAATAATTTTTGCTCGTTTAAAATTATTTATGAGCGAGTTATTTGAAACAAATTTTTTCTTTTGTTATATTACTTAAATACTTATGAGCATATCAGCGACAACTAATAAAATTATTTTGGAAATTCAGGCGGGGGCGGGCCGCCTCCGCAATACTTCGGCGAGCCTCGCCCCCTACTTAACAAACTTTTAACATTATGAGCGTAGAAAATATCACAAATAAAATCATACTTGAGATTAGGGCGGGGGCGGGCGGAGACGAAGCTGCGATTTTTGCCGGCGATTTGGCGCGGATGTATCAGAAATACGCGGCCAAACGCGGATGGAAATTCAATATTCTTGATTTTAACCAGACGTCGCTTGACGGCTATAAAACATTCATCGCAGAAATAGAAGGAGAAAATATTTACAACGACTTAAAACAGGAATCCGGCGTTCACAGAATCCAAAGAATTCCCAAAACTGAAAAAGCCGGCAGAGTTCATACCTCTACCGCTTCCGTAGCCATAATGCCCGAAGTTAAACCGGAAGAAGTCCAAATCAACCAGGGTGATTTGGAAATTTCGTTTTTCAGGGTTTCCGGCCCGGGCGGACAAAACGTCAATAAAGTTGAAACCGGGGTAAAACTTATCCATAAGCCAACTGGAACAATTGTTTCCTGCACGGCAGGAAGGTCACAACACGCCAACCGCGAAACCGCAATGAATATGCTCCGCGCTAAAATATACGAACAAAAACAGCTGGAAGAACAAAAGAAAATAGGCGCTTTAAGAAAAGACCAAATCGGCACCGCCGACCGCTCGGAAAAAATAAGAACTTATAACTTCCCGGATGACCGAATCACCGACCACCGTATCGGGAAGAAATGGCACAATATAGAGAAAATTCTTGACGGCGATTTAGATAAAATAATTGAAGCATTTAAAAAAACTTCCGCTTAAACGGAAGTTTTTTATTATCATAATTCATGATTCAAGATTCTTGATTCATTTTTTACCGCTACGCAGTAAGCGTGTCTATGTCCTGCTGGAATTGCCGCGCTTTCTCAATAACTCTGGCGCCGTAACTTGCCAAATATCTTGACCAGCGGCTGCCTGCGTAATATTTCGCCGCCGCCACCTTTTCCGCGTAAAAAGTCCCTTTATCCGCTCCGGCATCCTTTAAATACAAAGCCGTTGCCATAAAAGCGTCCAAATTATTCCAAGGAGAAGGAGGACTATTCCCCGTCATAACGGCAATTTTATCTTTATATATATTCCAAGTTGAAGGGATAAATTGCGCGGGTCCCATTGCTCCGCCGTACGCTCCGTCGCGGTTGGCGCAAGAAACGGCGACCGAACTCGGGTTAATTCCCAATTCCTCGGTGATAGCGAAAAAACTTGGTAAATCTCTTGTCGGATGCATTGCCGGCTTTCCGCTTTTTGGATTTATCTGGTTGTATTTACATCTCCCGACATTTTGTCCCAAAGCCGATTCTCTGTCCAATACCGCCAAAATCAAAGCCGCGCGGACGCCGGTTTTTTCCGAAGCGAACTTCGCAAATTTGTAAGCGTCTTCAAATTTAATTTCACCGCCGCCAAGAAGCTCATAAATTTGGCTTCTTATCTGCGCCGCGGTCTTTTTTGTTTCCGTCAAAACCTTTTGAAATTCCGATTCTTTGCCCTTGGTGACTTTGAGAAGGTTATCTTTTTCCTCTTTGGTCTTTTGCACGCTTACTTTTTGATTTTCCTGATACGCTTTCAAACTTTCAACGTCGGTTTTTTCCAAAGCCAACGTTTCTTTCTGTTCTGAAAGCTCCCCGTGAAGTTGAACAAGTTCTTCAAGATTAATTCTTAAACTATCCTGAATGTTCGCTAAATTATTGAGTTCCGCAAAAAAAGCGGATATTCTCAAATTCGCCAACAAAACATTTAAAGTTCCTTTTTTCTCCGTTTCATAAATATTTTGTATAATTTCGGAAATTATCCTTCTTTTAACGTCAATTTTGCTTTCGGCTGTGACAATTTTAGTTTGCGTCTCTCCCAACTCTTTATTAATTTTGACCAATGAAATGGTTATGGATTTAATTTGAAGATTAAGTTTGGCGATTTTGTTGTTAATCCTGCTGATTTCCGACTGAAGAGTCGTGCCTTGTTTTTTATATTCACTGACTTTATTTTCATAATTGTCTATCTGTTTTTCCAATTCGGCCAACTGAGATTCAAGAACTTTGCGTTCTTCGGCAGATGTAGAACTCTGGGCTTTAGCTCCGCCATCAGGCGCGTTGGCAAAATTGAAAAGAAAATTAAAAACCAAGAAAAAAATAAAAAATCCGCTCACTAAAAATTTGAGCGGAATTCTTATAACCCTCGTTTGGTTAAGATTGATTTGAGGCGAAATTTTACGCAAAGAATTACCGCGTAATTTTATATCAACAAGAATTTTTTGCCTCATTAACATTGACTAACAACCTACAACTAACAACTGTTAGTTGTCAGTGGTTGGTCGTTGGTTATTTAGATGTTTCTTTCACGGCTTCCTTTTCCTTTTCTTTCTTCTTCTCTTCGCCTTCCACTTTGACTTCCTCCACTGTTATTGCCTTTTCAACAACTTCTTCTTTAACTGGTTCAATAACCGTGGCAACCGCAGTTTCGGGTTTAACCAAAACTTTCACCTTATTCCCAATATTTAAATCTTTAACGTAAATGCTGTTGTGAATTTCAACCAGTTTTGACAAATCAACATCAATGTGCGCGGGTAAATCCGCGGGCAAGGCCTCAATTTCAATTTCATGCATTGATTTAACTAAAATGCCTCCGTCTTTGATTGCCGGCGATTCGCCGATGAAATTTAAGGTAACTTCGGTTCTTATTTTTTCGTCCATTTTAACCGCGTAAAAATCAACGTGTGAAAATTTTCCGCTTATCGAATTAACGCCAATGTAATAAATCAAACTTGGTATTTTTTTGCTGTCAAAAATCAAATTAATGACCGTGCTTTCTCCGGCTTCCTTGTATGTTTTAGAAAGGTCCTTTTCCGCAACGGATAAGTGAACATTTTCCAATTTATGTCCGTAAAGCTCGGCTGGAACAAGACCTTGATTTCTCAAAGTTCTGACTTTTTTGCCGAATATCTCTCGTTTTTGAACTTGAATATCCATAAAATAAAATTTGGATAATAAATATCCAATGTTTTTTCAGTATAACACGAGAAGAAATAATTGCAAATTTTTATTTGTAAGGAGCGGGAATTTTGACAAAAAACTTACTTCCTTTTTCATCGCCTTCGGATTCAGCCCAAATTGCCCCTTTGTGGGCCAAAACAATTTGTTTGGCGATATAAAGGCCGAGCCCGGTTCCTGACATTGTTTTGTCGGTAAATGTTCCACGTTCAAACTGAACGAATATTTTTAACATCAAATCTTTAGAAATGCCCGAGCCGGAATCAGAGACGACAATCAAAATGTCGCCGTCTTCTTTAGTAACAGAAACTTTTACCCATCCCTGGCTGGTATATTTAATGGCATTATCAATAAGATTTTGAATTACTTGAGAAAATTTTTGAATGTCAATAATGGCTCTTAAATCTTTTTCTTTTGTCGTAAAACTCAATTCTAATTTTTTCTCGTCAGCTAAAGGCCTTAATTCTTCAACAAGATTTTTGACAATATCAACAATGTTGGTTTCTTCAAAATTGTATTCCATTCTCCCTTCTTCAATTCTCCTTGAATCCAAAAGATTATTAACCAAACCAATCATGCGGTTAGCGGCGCTTTTTATTTTTTGGGCGACATCTTTAATCTTTTTTGACGCAAGCCCCAGCGTTCCGTCCAAAATCAGAGTCGCGTATCCCTTAACAACGGACATCGGCGATTTAACCTGATGCGCCGCGAATGAAAGAAACTCTGATTTAAGCTTGTCTAATTTGATAAGTTTCTCATTGGCCGCCTGAAGATCTTTTGTTAGAATTTCCAACTTTTCCCGCTGTTCAACCTCCTTGATAACGCTTTTTATCAGTAAAATACCGGCAATAACCATAAAAATTAACGAACCTCCGGTAAGCAAATGCCCGCGGAATGATTCTTCTGTAATAAAATTAATCAAAGCCACTACCCAAATAATAAAAACCAAAAATTGAGTGGCTATAATTTTTATGTTTAGAAAATGATATTTTAAAATAGCCGTAGCCGTTAAGCCGATCCAAACGAAAGAAGCGTAAGCGGTAATGTCATAATAAGGAGATTCTCCGATGATAAGCGGAACAATCGCGGTAGTAATAATCCCTGTTATGAAAAAAATTGCCACACCCAAAATAAAATATTGCAATTGCAGTTTTTTGAAGCCGCTACTTTTAAAATATTCCTTAAAAAGATTGATTAAAACCAACGCGACGCAAATGAAAATATATAATCTTCCCAAAAAATCCAGTTTGCCCACCAAGGTTGAAATATTCGGGTATTTAAGATAAACGAATTTGACAAAAAAATCTGTGGTCAGAGCGAAATAACTTATTATCACAGCTCCTAAATACAATAAAAACGCTTTTATTTTAAGATAATTAAGATTCTGAACAAAATAATAAGTAAAAATTATAAAAGACGGCAACAGAAAAACGCCCAGCCAGGTTGTTCTATACCAATAAACCGACGCCATGGAATCGGCGTTCCAGAAAAAATAAGTTCCCCCGCAAAAAAAGGCGTAAAGAGCCGTGAAAAAAGCGGAAAAACCGAGCCAAATCTTGGCTTTATCTTTTTCGGCTCTTTGCCAGAGAACCAAAGCCAAAACCAAAGAACAAAAAGCAACGATGAATAAAGAAATACCCCTTAATTTTAAGATGTCCATTACATTAAATTTTACAATTTTTGCTAAAAAATAAAAAGACTTGTTTCTTAAAGAATAAAAAACAAGTCCTAAGTTAATTTTTTGACGATTGCCGTCGTGTTGCCTGTCCAAGCCGCGCAGCAAGGAATACCCCCTTTATAACCATGGGGAAATCTAGGAAAGGCAAATGCCTCTACCCCAACAATATGAAAGCATTCGCACCCCAACTCTTTTATCCTGCCAAGATTGTCTTGGCCAGGAGGAGGATACGCCTCATTGAGAATAATGTCTCCTTCCCGCAACATAGGCAAATAAACTTCAATCGTGTCTCCTCTTGCTACATTTAAAACTATCTTATTCCCTCTTCCCGGCCATTTATTTTCCCCGTCTAAATCAATAGTATAAATATCATTGGGGTCGCAAATGGATTTCAATTCGTGAATTACTCTTCTCCCGATAAATCCTCTCCACCCCAAAACCACAACGGGGATTTTCCCATTCAACCCGATTTCTTTCTTTACCAGCTCAACAGCCTTAATTATAATTGATGCGGTTATATCCGCCTCTGGACTTTTTTCTATCATCTTTCTCTTCATCAGCAGTCCCGGCAAAATTCCGGCGAATGTTTTTTCATCCGCGCGAATTAATTTGCGAATTTTTTCTACGCGCCCAATAAGTTCTTTCAGTTTTTCTTTATTTCCTTCTTTCAGAAGCTCCTGCTCTTCTACAAATATTGAAAACATCAGCACAATTTTTCCATTTTGCCGCAAAAAGGCCGTTAACCGGACTTTCCAGCTTCTTTTCCAACTTTCTATCCTAAACTTATACGCGTATTTTCTTGAATACGTGTAATCTGCCGGATAAGCCAAAAAAACCGACTTTATCCACCCTCTTGAATTGAATTTCCCGATTAACCAAAAAAACCGATCGTAGTTAATTAAAAAATTTAATATCTCAAATAGCCATAAAAATCTTGGAGAATTGTTTCTCATTATATCTTTCCTCCTTTTTAAATTAGAAATGAGCTATAAAATAAAATTTTTTTTATTTAACTATATTATATAGTATAAATTAAGACCTGTAAATCCAAATTTTGCCGTCCCGTTAGAGATAAATTCTAACGCGCGTCAAAATTATAATCTCTCATAAAAGGTAATTAATAGTAAATCTCTAACGGGGTTTACTCGTGAATGGCTTTTTCTATCTCGGCAATTATGTCGTTAAGATCTTCGC
>JBBUDV010000007.1:0-30635 GCA_038057075.1 Patescibacteria group bacterium | reverse complement strand
CCAACCGAAGAAAATGAAGCCGTTTTAAGTCGCGGTGTTATAAACGCGGTTGGCCGCTACAGCAAGACCCTTTTTTGGCTGATTTTAGTCGCCATTTTGGCAGGCGGCGGTTTTGTTTATTATTACGTTTCTCAATATCAGAAAAGTAAAGAACTTAATTTTGAAATTTTATCGCCCAACAAAGTGATGATAGCAAAGCCGTTTGAATTGTCGGTTAACATTGAGAATAAATCTCAAAGCGTTTTGAGGCAGCCGAAAATTGTTATTAATTTGCCGGAAGGCGCAATCAGTTTGGACAAGTTCAGCGATGCCGGCGTGATAGAACAAACTCTTGACGATATGGCTCCGGCCGGTTTGGTTAAAAAGAAATTTAACGTCGTTTTAGTCAAAGATGAACAGGTGGTAAAAAAATTCAACGTCAATTTTTCTTATTTGCCGGAAAAACTGAATACCCGTTTTGAAAAGAGCCAATCAGTTGAAATAACAGTGGACCAGCCGGTGATTTCTATGAATCTTATTACGCCACAAAAGGTGTTTAATCGCGAGATTTTTGACATAAACGTCAATTATCAGAATTTAAACGATTATGAATACAAAAACGCCCGGCTTCAGATTGTTTATCCCGCAAATTTCACGTTCAAGCAGGCCTCAGTCAGTCCTTCATTAGGCAATAATATTTGGCAATTAACTCAACTTGCGAAGGGAATTCAAAACAATATAAACATAAAAGGTTCTCTTGAGGGTCCGGACAGGTCGTTTTCGGAAATAAAATTACGGCTTTACGTAACTTTTGGCCAGAAAGAATACATGATAAACGAAAAAAGCGCCAATCTTGCCATCGCCGCGTCTCCGCTTTCGCTCTCGGTTTTGGCCAACGATAATCTTGATTATCTCGCTTTGGCCGGAGACCAGATAGATTATCTGATTAAATACAAAAATAACACGGACGTGGGATTAAGCGATGTTATTTTAAAAGTTAATTTACAGGGCGCGATGTATGATTTTTCCACGCTTTCAACAACCGGATTTTTTGATTCGCGTTCCAACGCCATAATTTGGAACGCGGGCAACACGCCTGAATTTAAACTGCTCCAGCCCGGAACCGAAGGCGAAATCAGGTTTGTGATAAACGTTTTAAACAGCTTTCCGATAAAAAGGATGTTTGACAAAAATTTTATTTTGAAAGTTCAGGCCGAAATAAATTCGCCCACGGTTCCTTACAATGTTTCAAGCGACCGCACCGTCGGATACGCCAATCTGGAAACAAAAATAAAAGGCGCGCTGGAAATAATTCCCTCGCTTGTTTATATAAGCGGCAACTATCCTTTAGCGGCTAATCGAAGCTCGGTTTTTGAAATTCGCTGGCAGATTAAGAATTATTCCACAGACGTCAAGGACGTCAAAATAAATTCGGTTTTGCAATCGGGCGTTAAATGGCTCAATGTCGTTAAAAGCAATATTGAGACGGTTCCGGTTTATAATGTCCGGACTGGCGAGGTGGAATGGAATATTGCTAAAATACTCGCGACCAAAGGCATTATCAGCAAACCCGTTGAGGCGGTTTTTCGAGTTGAAGTCACGCCTAACGTGGCTCAAGCCGGCCAGAAATTCAATTTTTTGAACGAAACATCGGTTTCCGCGGTTGATGAATTTACCAATAGTCAGATAAGTTTCATGACAAACGTTCTTTCAACCGAGGAAAATGTTTCTCAATAAAATATGGATAAAAAAAATAACGAAAATTTAATGGAAAAAATCGTCAGCCTCGCAAAAAGGCGGGGATTTGTTTATCCCGGCTCGGAAATTTACGGCGGCTTGGCTAATTCTTGGGATTACGGGCCATTGGGTGTTGAATTGAAAAATAACATTAAGCAGTTGTGGTGGAAAAGATTTGTCCAAAGCCGCGATGATATCGTTGGTATTGACGCCGCTTTAATAATGAATCCGAAGGTCTGGGAAGCCAGCGGCCATTTGGCGACGTTTTCCGACCCGCTTATTGAATGTAAAGCTTGCCATTATAGATTTAGGGCAGATCAAATTAAAGGATTAGTAATAACTCAATTACCTAAAGATGAGTATAATCAAACACATTCTTTTTCATTAACAAATTCGTTTTGCCCAAATTGTAAAACCCCTGGAGATAAAGCGTTTTTAGATTCTAAAATTTCAAAATTCAATTTGATGTTTAAAACATTTATCGGCCCGGCCGAGGAGCAGGCGAATGTCGCGTATTTCCGGCCCGAAACCGCACAGGCGATGTTTGTTGATTTTAAAAATGTTTTAGATACGACACGGAAAAAATTGCCGTTTGGCATCGCTCAAATTGGCAAAGCGTTCAGAAACGAAATCACGCCCGGAAATTTTATTTTCCGCACCCGCGAATTTGAACAGATGGAAATTGAATATTTTATTCGCGAGGAGGAATGGGAAAAATGGTTTAAATATTGGCAGAAGGAAATGATTGATTGGATTAAAGAATTGGGCGTGGATACTAAAAAAATCCACGAAGCTGAAATTCCGGACAACGAACGCGCCCATTATTCAAAAAGAACGATTGATTTTGAATACGAATTTCCGTTTGGTAAAAAAGAATTATACGGTTTGGCTTATCGGACGGATTTTGATTTGAAAAACCACGAAAAATCTTCAGGCCAGAATCTTAAATACAAAGACGCGGAAACCAACGAGGAATTTTGGCCTCATGTGATTGAGCCGACTTGGGGCGTTGACCGTTCGGTATTGGTGGCTTTACTTGAAGCATATCGCGAAGAAAAAGACAGGGTGGTTTTGAAACTTCCGTTGAAACTCGCGCCTTATAAAGCCGCGGTGTTTCCTCTTTTGGCTAACAAGCCGGAATTGGTGAAATTAGCGAGGAAAATTTATGATGATTTGCGAAAAGATTTTATGGTTGCCTGGGACGACAGAGGAAATATCGGCAAAAGATATTATTCGCAGGATGAAATCGGCACCCCGTTTTGTATTACAGTTGATTTTGATTCTTTGGAAAAAGACGATGTTACTGTCCGCGACAGGGATACTATGAAACAAGAACGAGTAAAAATTAGTGGATTGGCAAATTGGTTAAATAAAAAATTAGGAAAATAAAAAAACCGCTAAATTGTAAAATTAATTCATAATTCATGATTCTTAATTCAATCTTTAAGGCCTATGACATCAGGGGAAAATATCCCGATGAGATAAATAAAATTATTGTTTTTAGAATTGTAGATTCTCTTGTAAGGGCTAAAAATCCGAAAAAAATCGTCATTAGCCATGATGTCAGGGTTTCTTCTCCTAAACTTTATCAGGCGGTTATTGAAGCGTTGAAAAATTTTAACATTAAAATTATTTCAGCCGGATTGACAACCACGCCGATGCTTTATTTTTTAGTCAATCATTATGATGCCGATTTGGGAATTGCAATAACCGCGTCTCATAATCCAAGGGAATATAACGGCTTGAAAATTGTAGGCCTTAAAGCGATTCCGATAAGCGGAAAAGAAATATTGAAAATAGTAATCAGTAAATAGTAATCAGTAATCTGAAAATGGATTTTTTACAAAATCTAAAAAATGATTTTATAAAATTAACGGAAAGCGGGAAACTTTTCCACTCATATCTTTTTTTCGGTGAATCTACGGATGAAATTTTTGAATTTTGCCGAAAATTCGCCAACTATCTGGAAACCGGGGCGTTTGAAACGCCTAAAAAAATTCTCAACGATTTTCATTCGGTCAGTCCGAATGAATTTAACAACATCGGGATAGATGAAATTCGCGAACTCCAGAATTTTCTTTATCAGACCCCGAATGTTTCCAAAAGAAGAACGGCTATTGTCCGTGGAGCCGGCGCTTTGACCGCTGATTCTCAAGGCGCGCTTTTAAAACTTATGGAGGAACCGCCAAAAAAATCCCTGATAATTTTAATCAGCCGCCAAGAAGATGAATTATTTAAAACCATACTTTCAAGGACGCACAAAGTTTATTTTCTCGCCCCCTTCCCTTTAAAAACCGAATTGGAAAACGACGAGTTGACCAAGGAAAATTTGGAAAAATTACTGGCCAATTCAATTATTGACCTGAGAAAAAATTTAGTTCAAAATGTTGATGCAGCCAAAGAAATTGTAAGCCGTTTGGCTTTGATAAAGCAGTATAATCTTAACAACCGGCTTCAATTAAGATTGATGGAGGGGTTTATTAAAACGAAAAAGACGCTCAAAAAACCGAATTATGGAAAGAAAAGAGCCTGAAAAAAAACATAATCCCTTAATAAGCTTGATTGTTTTTGTGGCCATCTGGTTCACGTTTTTTTTGGTTGTTTTTTCCAACGCCAATGTCAGAAAATTCATTTCCAATCTTTTCGCGTTTTCCAAAAAAGGTTTTTATCAGGACGTTATTTTGGTTTCAAATAAGAAGAACGAGTTTTCAGGAGCCAAATTTTATTACGAGAAAAAACCGGACGTAAACGATGTGGCGCAGTCCCTGCTTAATCCGCGGACGTTTTTCGCCGCTACCGATTACGGAATTTTTGTGAGTTATGACGAAGGTTTGGACTGGTATCACATTGATTTGCCTAAAGAAATCGGCGCTACTGTTCCGATTTCCAGAATTTTTACCAATCCAAGAAATTATTCAGAAATTTATTTTTTGATTTTAGACGGCGACAATGGAGTTATTTATTCAACAAATGATAATTTTTACTCGGCAAAAAAGAAATTTGAAATTAAAGGCGAAATCGTTGATAAAATAATAGGCAACCGTTCTATTTCAACGATATTTCCCGCTGAAGAAAAATTTATAATCGGCACAAAATAACCGCGAAATCATGGAAATATTAAAAGAACTGGAAACCAAATTAAAACATTTTACTGACGCATTAAAAGCGGAATTTTTAACTGTTCGTTCAAACCGGCCGAGTCCAAGGATGGTGGAAGACATTCCAGTCGAGGCCTATGGTCAAAAGATGACCGTTAAACAACTCGGCGCTATCAGCGTCGTTCCTCCTGCCCAAATTCAAATCGCGGTCTGGGATAAAAGCGCGGTTAACGCGGTCGCCAAGGCGATTGAATCGTCCAATTTAAAGGTAAGCGCCAACATTGACGGCGTTGTAATCAGAATTAATCTGCCGCCGCTTTCCGACGAACGCCGAAAAGAGTTTGAAAAGATGGTTAAAAAACAAGCCGAGGAAGCAAAGATAAAAATCAGGTCTTTGAGAGACGAAATCAACAAAAAAATAATCAAAGATTTTGAGGATAAAAAAATTTCCGAAGACAACAAGTTTAATTTCAAAGAAAAAGTTCAGAAAGAAGTTGACAAGGCTAATGGGGAAATTGAAAAAATTCTGGAAATGAAAATAAAGGAAATTTATGAATAGTTTATAAGTTTGTAAGTTAATAACTACATTGTTTACCGCTTTAATTATAATAATTTTTCTTTCTGTTTTGGTTTTAATCCATGAATTGGGGCATTTTTTGACGGCCAAAAAGTTTAACGTTTTTATTGAAGAATTCGGCATCGGTTTGCCGCCAAGGATTTTTGGCAAGAAAAAAGGCGAAGTTATGTACAGCATTAATGCTTTGCCCATAGGCGGTTTTGTCAAAATCGCGGGCGAAAATCAAGAAGAATTAGTAAATGAGCAAATTCCGAAGGATAGGATTTTTTACAACCTGAAAGTATGGAAGCGGTTTTTGATTCTTATTGCCGGCGTTGCCATGAATTTTCTGCTCGGTTGGGTTTTAATTTCTTTGATTTTCTTTATCGGCATTCCCAAAGCGGTTGTTATCACTCAAGTTCAAACGGATACTCCGGCCGGCCAAGCCGGTTTAAAAATAAATGACGTCGTTGTAGGTTTTAAAAATGTTGAAGATTTAATCGGCTTTATAAATCAGAACAAGGGTCAGAAAATTTCTTTAAAAGTGGAACGCGGAGGCGAAGAAAGGACTTTTGAAATGACGCCGCGGATAAATCCGCCGCAAAATCAGGGCGCGTTGGGTGTCGCCTTATCTGATACGGGGCAGGAAAATCAGGGAGTTTTTAAAAGCGTTTGGAATGGGCTTAAAGCGTCAGTAAATATTTTTGCGATGGTTTTTGTCGGTATTGCGGGCCTTTTAAAATCCGCTATTTTGGGCAAGGCCTCTCTGGAAGCCGTTACCGGACCCGTGGGAATCGTCAAAATTACGGCTCAGGCGAGCCATATGGGGTTTATCTATCTGATGCAGCTTTTAGCCCTTATTTCCCTTAATCTGGCTGCTTTGAACATTTTTCCGTTTCCCGCGCTTGACGGCGGCAGAATACTGTTTTTGATTATTGAAAAAATAAAGGGTTCGCCACTTCCGAAAAGATTTGAGCAATATGCGAATGCCACCGGTATGGTGTTGCTTTTACTTTTAATGGTTTTGATTACCGTCAAAGATATTATTAGAATTTTTTAAAAAGATATTTTAAAATTTTCGAATGTTCGTTCCGGTTTTTGGATTATAAATTCGTAATCGGATATTTGCGCGAAAGACGAACCTTTTATAATTTCATTTTGAAATTTATTCAAAGAACCAATATCGCTTTGTGCTAGAAATTCCACGTTTCCGTCAGGCGTGTTTTTGGCATAGCCGTTGATGTTTAATTTTGCGGCAACTTCATTTATAAAAAACCTGAAACCTACGCCTTGGACTTGGCCGGAAATTTTTCCGTAAAGTTCAATAGATTGAGATTCTTCGCTTCGCTCAGAATGACCTACTGTGTTGAAATCTTCCGGCCTTAGCGCTTGCTCAACTAAATAATTACCAAGCTTGGTTCGTTTTAATTCTGTAAGATAAGCGCCGGTTTTTAGTTTTTCTCCCAAATCGTTGGCGAAACTTCTAATATAAAATCCGGAAGATACCAAAAGTTTTATTTCAAGATACGGGTGTTTGTACGAGATGATTTCAAAATCAAATAAGGTGACTTTTTTAATTTTTGATTTCAAAATTTCTGATATTTCTTTTGATTCTCTTATGTCTCTAAGTCGTTTGCCTTTATGTTTTTTTGCGGAATAAACAGGTGGAGTTTGAGATTTTTCTCCCAAGAATTCTTTCTCAATAACACTTTTAATTTCCGCCGATGTTGGTTTAATTTTATTTTTCACTTCTTTAATTTTCCCGTCAATGTCGTACGTATCGCTAATTTTTCCAAATTCAATTTTGGCGATATATTCTTTTTGGCTGTGGAGTAACAGGTCGTGGAGTTTTTTGGTGAATTTTCTGCCTAAACCCATAACCATTAAACCCTCGGCAAAAGGGTCTAGGGTACCAGAATGCCCGGTTTTTTGACCGTTAAAAGTCCGTTTAAAGAAATTTAAGATATCCTTATTTTTCCAATCTATCGGTTTGTAAAACAATAAAAGTCCTTCCATTGTGTCCCTAGGGAGATTTGAACTTCCATTTCAGCCTTCGGAGGGCTGCGCTCTATCCAGTTGAGCTATAGGGGCATTTGTATCCGCCTGCCCCGTAGTTATCCGAAGGATATACTTCGGGGTTCAACTACAAGGGCGTCCTGTATTACAGGAAATTAACTGCGTGATAAATTATGCCCGCGACAAAGATTAAAATCAATAAACAAACGATTATGGGACTTATTTTCTTTAAAAGATATGTTTGCGATTCAATCTGCGCGGCTTTTCGCCATACTAAAACCGTTAAAAGCCCCCATAGCCCGTATAAAATTCCTCCGACCACGCTGACAAGCTCTAAAAAATTTTGAAGGCCGGAGAAATATAAAATCAGCGGCGCAAAAATTATTATCAAACTGACGGTTAGCTTGGGCAGTTTCCATTCGTACTCCATAATTTTTTTGGCATCGGTTCCTATTGCCGCGTAAGAATCCCATAATGAGATAAAGCCGAATACGCCGAGAATCATCAGAATTATCGGGGGAGTGACGCCGATGAGACCTGAAACGGCGTCTTCGCTGACGGTTTTTCCGGAAAGTCCCAAAATTCCGAAAACAAACAATAAATAAAAAAAAGCGGGAATAACAGCGCCCCAAACAATAATTTTTTTGATTTTGGAAAAATCCATATTTTCTTTTCTGAAATAAGCGATAAGAGGCGGAATCGCGGATTCTCCCAATAAAGCGAAAAGCACGGCTCCGAAAGGAAAAAATAAAAAACCGCTATTTACAAAATTGAGGGATAGAATTTTTTCCGGATGGCTGAAAAATCCCAAAAAGAAAATCAAAAATATCATCAAAAGCGTAATGATGGTTGTTGCGGATTCAAAAAAAGCCGCTTTTCTAATGCCTAAAAAAACAGCCAAAGACCCCAAAATCCAAAAAATCAATATTTTAAAAATTAACGGCAGATGCGGCGTTATTAGATTTAAAAAACTGACTGACAAGACCAAGTAAACGGTCAAAGTTAGAAATAACGCCACAAAAGTCACCACATTTGCCAGCAGTCCGGCGTTTTTTCCTAAATAAATTTTTGCGTAGCCCGGGAATCTGTGGTGGTGTTCGGGCGTGCGGACAATAATGTCGGCGTACATAAGGTGGATAAAAGAGGCAACCGCGGTCAGAAAAACAAGATAAACCAAACCAGTGATAAGACCGGATTTTTCAAAAACAAAGGGCAAGGAAAAAATTCCAGCCCCAATAATTGTACCCGCCAACAAACTTGTTGGCAAAATAAATTTTTTTAACATGGATTGTCGCTGACAAACAAAATTATTCGTAAACTGCGTCGCCAGGCCTGACTTTTTCGCTTACTTTAATGCCGACTTCCTGGCCTTTTTTGGCTTCGGCGATGCTCTGGTGTTCGTATTGTATTGAGTCAATTGCTTGGGCGAAATCCGTGTGCAGCCCTTTAAAACGAATAGCTCCGCCTACTTTGACTGTTTTGTTAAATTTTACTATCGCCACCCCTATATTGTTATAGAAATGAGTGACTTTACCGATTGGTTTTGGTTCTTTTTCCGCCATTGTAAAATTAATTTGAAATATTTTTTTCTTCGACCTTTTTCCCTCACCCTTGCTGAATTGAATTTTAAACCGAAGCTATAAATTTGATATTGGGTTTGATAATTGATTTGATAATTAAGCTTATATATTAAAATTATCAGTTTCGCGATTCAGCAAGGGTGAGGGATTATTCTTTTTCTATTTTAACAGGAGTCGTCGATTTTCTTTCTTTTTCTATTATATCAATCAATTTATCCAAAAGTGTTTTCGGGTCGGATGAAAAAACTATTTTATTTTTTCTTTCCTCGGCGCGATGGGATTTTTCAATTACCATTTTAATAACCTCGTCCGTTTCCCAGTCACCCTCTAAAATTCCAAGCGGCTTGTTGTCTTCAAAAGCAATAGTAAATTCGTTGATGGTGCCCATTCTGCCGCAGCCGACGATTACGGCGTCAGATGATCTGGTTAAAATAAGGTTTCTGCCGCTGTAATGAAAACCGGTGTAAACTATTAAATCATGATTGTCGATTGGCAGATTAAAAAGCTGGATATGTTCTTTTTCCGTTGACGCCGGAGAAAATCCTATTACGATTCCACCTTCTTCTTTCCCTCCTTTTGCGGCCCAATAGGGGAAGCCGGTGGTTGCGCCGGTAATTACCACTCCGTCATGCCTGACGATTTCTCTGCCGATTTCTTCGCCTAATTTGAAAGCGTCAGGGCCGCAATGACTGGTTTCCGCTGCTCCGGAAACGCAGATTTTATATTTGAAATTTTTATATTGAACGTTGTTTGTCGCCATGCATGATCATTAAAACATTAAATCATTAAAACATTAAAGCAGAGGGAAACATTAAAAGATATATTATTAAATGTTCTTGTGTTTTTATGTTCTCGTGATTTTATGGTCTAGTTATTTTTATATTAATTTTTTTCCACCTCCCATCTTTTTCAAATTCGTTTTTAGTCAGAATGCCCGGTATGGCGCCGATTTTTTCCACGCATGAAGTGGCGTTAGCCGTGGCGATTCGGGAAGCATATTCTATTTTATCAGCCGAACACAAACCTTTATCGCATTTTTCGCCTTTGCGGATTAACCCTGAAACGAAGCCGCTGCCAAAAGCGTCTCCGGCTCCGGTTTTATCAATCACTTTTTTAGAGGTAAAAACGCCTATTTGATACAAATTTTTGTTATCGGAAACCCAAGCGCCTTTTGCTCCGTCGGTCATGACAAAAATTCCTCCTATAACCTCGTCCAATTTTTTAAACATCGCTTCTTTATTATTATAATCCATTTTCGTAAGATATGAAGCTTCCTCGCGGTTTAAAATCAAAACCTTTGTTTTCTTGAAAATCGGAGCAAGTTTTTTAATGCCCTGTTCCAGCATCAAGCTTGAGGGGTTGAGAGCTATCAATATTTTTTGTTTGTAAAAATAATTGATTATTTTTTTAACCAGATTGAAATTGATTTTGCTCGGCGATATGTAAACCCACTTTGATTTAAATTTGTTAAACGGAATTTCATTTTCTTTCACCGTTTCCGAAGCGCCGCGGTAGGTTAAAATAGTGCGTTCGCTGTCCGGCGAAAGCAAAATAG
Source organism: Patescibacteria group bacterium (assembly GCA_038057075.1). GTDB lineage: Bacteria > Patescibacteriota > Minisyncoccia > UBA6257 > UBA9933 > DAHWFZ01. Next base: position 20,114 of record JBBUDV010000007.1, on the reverse strand, counting down.
CCGAGAAGGCGGTTTTTGTTTTTTTATCAATAACCGACAAATCAAAGATTTTTTCTTTTTTTAATTTTTGAACTATTGATTTGCCGGCTTCGTCGTCTCCGATTTTTAAAAACGCCGCGGTTTTAAACCCCTGTTTCGCGAAAGTCGTTGCCGCGTTTACGGCCGCGCCGCCGATTTCCATAATCGGTTCCTTAATCCCTATTTTTGAGCCGAGTCCGAAACAAGCCGCTTCTTCCGCGTGAATGCCGAGTTTTTTAAGTTCTTTTTTATTTTTAATTTCACCCTTGAATAACAGGCTTCTTAAAAAAACGTCCCTTGTGGCGGTGCCGATTGTGATTACGTCAAACATATTATTAAATTATAGCCTAAGAAGTTGTAATTTAAAACCGATTTTTAAAACTTGACTTTTCTTGACGAATTTGTATAATTGGGATGTAAAATAAAGCTCTTTAAAACATCATAAATACTTGTGAATTTAGTTGCAGATTTTAGGGCATTATTATGGTGCTATAAAATCTGCAACTAAATAGGTGAACCTGGGGTTCTGGCAAGGGGTCAGAATGAGGGGTAAACCAAAACAGAGGAGGAAAGACAATGAGTAAGAAAAAGGACGTTTCAATGCTGGTGAGTGCGCTTGGTGTGCTCATGGGAATCATCACTGCGCTTTTTGCGGCCATAAAGAAGAAGGGCGGTTTGGACGAAGACTTTTATCGTCTAGCAACACCGGAAGGCGAAAATCTCATCGAAAAAATCGCCGACATAATCGTGCAGACTGGGCGTAAGGCAAAATGCGTTTTTCCCGTTTGGAAAACCATCAAGCTCGGCACCGACCTTAAACTCGCCGATGATTTCCGCAAAGCTCTCAAGGCCAACGGACATCGCATCGATGATTGGGGAAACGACATTCTCGGCAAACCGGCTTTCACAACGGCAGACAAGGAAACGGAAATAGACCTCGCGGTTGTTTCCAACGCGGAACTCGGTTTCAAGGAAGGCGCTTGTGTCAAAGACACATACAAGCGCGCTTTGGAACTCGGACTGGTTCTTTGTCCAAACGAAGTCGGTCCGCAGCTGCGATTGCAGTATACTAACCAGCCGATGGGCGAATGGCTATTGGTTGCCATGGATCCCATCAAGAATTCTGGCGGCGGTCTCGGCGTGTTCGGCGTCGCGCGCTATGTCGATGGGTCGTGGCTCGACGGATGCCGCGGGCACCCTGACTACAGGTGGTACGCTGTCAGCCGCTTTGTGTTCGCTTTGCCGCGCAAGTAGATATTTGGGATTTGGGATTCTGGAGACTATTTTGATTCTTAATCCCTTAAGCCTTTCCCTCCGGTGAGTACACCGGAGGGATTTTTTTATGGAAAATATTTTATATAATAAAGACGGTATTAGGTAAATATGCGTACGGCTACGGTTTTACGCTACCGAATCCAGTATCCATACATTGGGAATATCTCCGGTTACGGCTTGAGGTAGAGTGGTGTATGCAGAAACTTCAAAAAATGAAGATACTTGGTATAAAGCACTGGGGCATTATGATGCCGAATAATATACAGCTCAAAGAGTATTCAATGAGCAGTGGCACGGATGGTGTTTTATATATTTTCTGACGGCGATCTCAACGTGTTCAACGTCGAACGCAATGACGATGGGTCGTGGCTCAACGGCAACAACGGGCACCCTGACAACAGGTGGAACGCTGACAACCGCTTTGTGTTCGCTTTGCCGCGCAACTCTTTTCATTTCTCCCCCAATTTTTTATTGGGGGAGTTTTGTTTTTCTACTTGTTTTTGCCATCCGCCAAGCATTTTACCGATAACGTCTAATTTCTCGGAAATTGCTATATATTTTTTATTGTCCAATGACTTTATTTCCCAAGCCATTTGGAAAAGAAATTTGAGAGTATCCAGTTTTAATCCTGCTTTTTGCAGATAAAGGAGTTTTTGTTTTTTTGGCAGTCTGCTTGCGGTAAAAAACAGTCCGGCGATTTCAACAATTAAGGCGTCTATTTTGACGCCCAGGGAATAACGCGAATCTTTTGTGAAATGTGGCAATAATTCATGAAATGATTTGTATAAACTGATTGCTTGACTGATAATTGATAAATTAGAGGCAGGGGATAGTTTGGAATTATTATGAAAATCAAATTGGTTCATAAATTTGAAGAGATAGTTTCTGTGGACAATCTTCTGTGCGCATGGAAAGAGTTTTTAAAGGATAAAAGGAACCGACTTGATGTTCAGAAATTTTCGCTTAAGTTAATTAATAATATCTTACCACTAAATAATGAACTTGTCAAACAGGTTTACAAGCACGGAGGCTATGAGGCGTTTAAAATAAATGACCCGAAGCCCAGAGATATTCACAAGGCTTCTGTCCGCGACAGATTGCTGCACCATGCTTTATACAGGATTTTATATCCGTTTTTTAACAGAAAATTTATAGCGGATTCGTTTTCTTGCCGCATAGGAAAAGGAACGCATAAAGCAATTAACAGATTTAAAGATTTTTCCTATAAAGTGAGCAAAAACAACACGCAAACTTGCTATGTTTTAAAATGCGACATCAGAAAATTTTTTGCCAACATTGACCATGAAGTTTTAATGGAAATTTTAAAGGAATATATTGAGGATGAAAAATTATTGCGGTTGCTTGAAAAAATAATTTGCAGTTTTTCGTCTGACAAAAACAAAGTCGGATTGCCTCTTGGAAATTTAACTTCTCAGCTTTTCGTCAATATTTACATGAACAAGTTTGACCAGTTTGTTAAACACAATTTAAAAGCAAAATATTACATAAGATATTGCGATGATTTTGTGATTTTTTCCGACAATCGCGGACAATTGGAAAATTATCTGCCGCAAATCAACAGATTTTTATTACAAGAATTAAAATTAGAATTACATCCACAAAAAGTTTTTATAAAAACAATCGCTTCGGGCGTTGATTTTTTGGGATGGGTTAATTTTCCCGATTACAAGGTTTTGCGGACAACGACAAAAAAGCGGATGTTTAAAAAGTTAAAAGAGAACAACAATAAACATGAATCTGTGGATTCCTATTTGGGATTATTAAGCCATGGAAATACTTATAAGTTGAAAAATAAAGTGGTTCAATATATTGAACCACTTTATACGCCGCATTAAATTTGTATTGTGTTAGTGTACTAACACAATACAAATTAATTTTGGGCAGGCAGGCAGTTTTTTTTACTTTTTATTTTCTTTTAATTACTTTATAAACCGCTTTTTTGATGCTTTTTACTCCCATGCCGTATTTTTCAATGAGTTCCTCGGGTTTACCGCTTTCGCCGAATATGTTTTGCATGCCGATAAATTCCATCGGCACCGGATAATTTTTCGCCAAAAGTTCTGCAATCGCGCCGCCAAGACCTCCTAAAATATTATGTTCTTCAATTGTGACGACAGCTCCGCATTTTTTTGCCAATTCAATTATTTTTTTCTCGTCAATCGGCTTTATTGTATGGGAATTTAAAACAATAGTCCCGATTTTTTCATCTTCCAGTTCTTTTGCCGCCAGAAGCGCGTTATATAAAAGCGGGCCAACGCCGATAATGGCGACTTGCGGCTTTTTACTCTCCCACATAATATACGCTTTTTGGGGGATAAATTCGGTTTGTTCTGTTGTCATCACCGGAGTTTTTTCGCGGGCGAATCTCAAATACATCGGCCCCCAGATTTTTGCGGAAGCGATTGTCGCCTTTTTTGCTTCAATTGAATCACAAGGGACGACTACTTTCATGTTTGGCATTGAACGCATCGTGGCAATGTCTTCAATTGCCTGATGTGTTGCTCCGTCCGGGCCGACAGAAATACCGGAGTGATGTCCGGCGATTTTGACGTTTGAATCGTTATAAGCGATTGTTGTCCTGATTTGTTCCCAGTTTCTTCCGGGAGAAAAAGCGGCGTAAGAAGAGATAAAAGGAATTTTTCCCGACACTCCGAGTCCGGCGGCTATTGTCGCCATATTTTGTTCCGCGACTCCGGATTCAAAAAATCTTTGGGGATACTTTTCTGAAAACCAATGGCAACGGGTTGATTCTTTCAAGTCGGCGACAAGAACGACAACATCGGGATTTTCTTCGCCTAAAACTAAAAGTCCTTCTCCAAATCCGTCTCTTAAAGGTTTTTTTTCAATTGTATCGGTAAAAATTTGTTCGGACAGGTTGGCGTTTTTATTCAGCATGATAAAAGTATTATAACAAAACCGGCGATGTTTTTTAATTATAACTCAAACGTTTCAAGCGGCTTTGGGATGAGCGTTTCGAGCGCCAGGTTATCCTGAATGACTCCCTTGAGGGCGGTCATTTGCTCTATGTCTCCATGGACAAGAAAAATTTTTTTGGCCGATGTTTTTATCGGGGACAGCCATTTCAGAAGCAGCGGCTGGTCCGCGTGCGCCGAGTATCCGGAGATGGATTTGATTTTACAATTTACGCGAACCTCTTCCCCAAATATTTTGACTGTTTTGAAATTGTTTTGGATTTGGCGGCCGCGCGTTCCTTGCGCCTGATATCCGATAAACAATATTGTGCTGTTTGGGTCGGGCAAATAACGCCGCTCATGGTGGAGAATCCTGCCGCCATTGGACATTCCAGAGCCAGCGATGATAATTTTGGGGAGTTTTACATCGTTAATCGCTTTGGATTGCGCCGGCGTAAGAGTGAGCGTAAGGCGGGGAAAGTCAAAAATAACGTTTCCGTTCCGGAGAAGTTTTAACGCTTCCGCATCAAAATAATCCGGGTCCTGGGAATATTTTTTATAAATCGTGGTGAGTTTTATGGCCAAGGGGCTGTCCACAAAAATCGGAACCGGCGGTATTCTTCCGTTTTCCACCAAATCCTCTAGTTCATATAAAAGTTCCTGCGTTCTTTCCATTGCGAAAGCCGGAATTATCAGCGCGCCTTTTGTTTTTACCGTATCTTCAATTAAATTTTCCAGAATATCTTTTCTGTGCGCCGGATTTTCATGAGTTCTGTTGCCATAAGTCGATTCCATTACTGCATAATCCGCCTGCGGAATTGTTTCTGTGTCTTTTACGAGAGGAGCGGGGACGTTGCCCAGATCTCCGGAAAAGACAATCGTCTTGCCATTGTTGGAAATTCTAACAAACGCGGAACCCAAAATATGTCCGGCATCGTAAAACTCCACTTCAAAATCCTTAATGTTGAATTTTTCATGGTAGCTTTTTTTCCCCCATAATCTCATTGTGTCATTGATGTCATTGATGTCGTAGAGGGGCGGCAATCCTTTGTTGGCTAAATCAACTTTAATCAGATGTTCCGCGTCTATCAAGAGTTGTTCGGCGAAGTCTTTGGTTGCCTGGGTTGAAAAAATATCCCCCCTAAAACCGTGTTTGTAAAGGCAGGGCAAGCGGCCGGTGTGGTCTAAGTGGGCGTGAGTTACGACAATGGCGTCAATTTTTTTTGGGTCATACGGACATAATTCCATATTCCGGTCGTCCACATAATGGGCTCCCTGGAAAAGTCCGCAGTCAACCAGAATTTTGGCATTTTCCGATTCCAATAAAAAACTTGAACCGGTAACTTCTTGCGCCGCTCCGAAAAAAGTAAGTTTCATCCCTCACCCTTAATAATTAAGGAATTTTTAAATCGTCCCTTTATGTTGAACATATTTTAAAAGTATAACAAATAAACTTGGAATACTCACGAAAATAAGGGTGAGGGATTATATCTTGTTTTAAATAATAAATAAAAACACCGCTAACGGCGCTATTGACACGCCAGAAAAGGTAGTGTATATTTTAAAGCATTGTGTTACTATTGACAAAATTATAAAAACGGCTATAATATAGATAAAATTACAGAAATTTAGAGATTTAAAAAGTCCTTTGGCTCTGCGGGTTTTTTAGGAATTTCCTTTAGTATTTCGGAAAGTTTGGCTTTGGCTGGGCTTCTCCTCGAGGAAATTCTTTTATTTCTTACTGGCGTAAGATTTTTACATATAACTCGCAGAACCAAAGGGCTTTTTTGTTTGACATTACCATTCAAGCGGGCCGGTTGTTGATTCAATTTCTTCAATCGTAGTTAATCCGTTTATTATTTTTAAAATGCCGTCTTGTTGCATGGTTGTCATGCCGCGTTCAATCGCGTATTTATGCAAAGCGGTTTCGCCGGCCTGTTTTAAAATCAACTCCTCTATTTCCGGTTCCATCGCGAGAAGCTCGTAAATCGCAACCCGGCCTTTATATCCCGTGTTGTTGCATACCTCGCACCCTTTGGGTTCAAAAAATTTTATTTCCTTGTAAGTTTCTTTTTTAACTCGCGCCGGGAGGTTCCCCAGAAATTTTTGGATTTTGTTTTTTATGTCATCATTCACCGGCGTCGGGATTTTGCAATTTTTACATAGCCGTCTCACTAATCTTTGGGCGATGACCAAATTTAAAGCCGGACCGATGCTGACGACTTTTACTCCGAGGTCCAGTAATCGCGGAATGGCGCCTGTCGAAGAATTGGCGTGAACGGTTGAAAAAACCAAATGGCCGGTTAAAGCGGCTTGAATGCCGATTTCCGCGGTTTCTTTATCCCTGATTTCGCCGATGAGAATAATATCCGGGTCTTGCCGCATTATGGATTTTAATCCGTCGGCAAAAGTGTAGCCGGCTTCTTCGTCAACTTGAGTTTGCTGAATGTTTTCCAGATGATATTCAATTGGGTCTTCAACGGTAATTATTTTTATTTCCGAATTTGCGACGTTTTTCAAAAAGGCATAGAGAGTGGTTGTTTTGCCGGAACCAGTAGGACCGGTGTTGAGCACTAAACCGTTTGGCCGTTTTAATTGCGACATGATGATTTCCAAGTCGTCTTCGCGAATGCCTAAGTCGCTTAAATTAAGATTGATGGCATCGGGGTCCAAAATCCTCATTACGATGACTTCGCCGAATTGGGCCGGCGCCACGGCGACGCGGACTTCAACGTCTTTTTTGGCGAATTTTATTGTGAATCTTCCGTCCTGCGATTCGTCGGTAATGTTCAGTTTTAAATTTGAAAGAAGTTTTACGCGAGAAACCAAAAACGGGTAAAAAGATTTCGCGATGATAAAAACATCGTGCAAAATTCCGTCAATGCGAAGCCGCAGTTTAGCGTCAATTTCCGACGGCTCAAAATGAATATCCGAAGCCCTTGTGGCCATGGCCGAATCAAGAATGACTTCCAGAATATCGCCCGCGTTGCTTCCCAGAAATTCCTGTTGTCCCAGAACGGTTTTTATTTTTTCAAGAGTGTTAAATTCTTCGGCTGAAACCGCTTTTTTAATTTTGACTTTGCCGGTGATTTCCTCGGCTTTTTTGCCGATGAATTTGTAGTAGCTTAAAACGTATTCAAAACCGCTCGGCGAAACCACGAAAACCGACACCTCCATTCCCCGGGATTCAAGGTCTTTTATGACTTTTTTAGTTTCTTCGTTTTGGGGATTTGTGGAGACCGCCGCTAATTTTTTAACCTTTTTTTCTATCACGGCGATTTGCGCTTTTTGCGCGACTTCTTGAGGAATCAGCGTCAAGGCCTCCACGCTTATCGGAGTTGTCGTCAAACTTAGATATTTTAAATTCAATTTTACCGCGAGTTTTTTTGCGGCTCGTTCCTCGCCCTCTTTTCTTAATTGCGCTAATTTATCTTCAAGTTCTTTTTTGTCGGGCATTTTAATAAATTAATTTTATGAAATTAAAATTTAATAATCAACCCCGTTAGAAGGAATATATTTAAACAAATTAAGACAACTTTATTATTAATCAGTTTTTATTTAAACCTTCTAACGGGGTTGATTGTATAACTCTAAAAAGTGATAAAGAACGGTAAACCGCTCTAATACATTAGAGCGGTTTATGGTGTTATAAATTTATGAACAGTACGGGAAAGAATTATTTTTCAGTGTGTTAGTGTAGTATCACACTGCGACCACTACGGTTCCGATTGTGTTGTTAATATAAAAATACCGCCTCTCCATGGAGAGGCGGTATTTTTATTCTACTGCTTTGTCTTCTGTTCTGAATCTTGTTGAACCTTCCGGCTCTTCAATTTTCAAATTGATTCTGGCGTGGTTTTTAACGCCGACGATTCTAAGCAATGATCTGATTGATTTTGCGGTTGAGCCCTGTCTTCCGATTATTTGGCTCATATCCTGGGGGTGAACTTTTAAGGTTAAAAGAACTCCCATTTCGTCTACTTTTCTTTCAATTTTCACGTCATTTGGATTGTCAACGATTGATTTGACGAGAAATTCAAGAAATGCCTGATCTTTTGCTTCCATGTCTATATATTTTCTGATTTTCTTTGCGACCTTTGAATTAATTTAATAATAACAGATTTTTTTTAAAATGTCAACTAAAAAATAATTAAGCTACAGAGGCAGTTTCCGGAGTTGTTTCCGGTTTTGGAGTTTCTTCTGTTTTTACGGGAGTTTTATGCATTGGAATTTTTTTACCCTCAATCGCTTTGGCGTTTATTAAAATATTGTGGACGCTATCGGTCGGTTGAGCTCCGTTTTTGAGCCAGTGTTCAACCTTTTCTTTTTTAATTTCAAATTTATTTGTGTGCGGATTCCAAAATCCAAGATCGTCAATAACAGCGCTCATTTTGGAGCGTTTTTCAGCAACCACTATACGGAAAGTTTTTTGGTGTTTTTTGCCTATTTGTCTTAGTTTTATCGCTAACATTTTTTTGATTGAATTATGAATTTTGAATAACGAATAAAGAATAAATGATTGGCGATAAAAAATCAAGAGTTTGGCTCTTTTCGTCTTAAATTAAAAGTGTTAAAATTATTTCAATAAAAATTATGGAACGGACTCTTATAAATTCAGTTTCTCATCACATAAGCAAAGAAGTTTTGATAAAAGGCAGGATTATAAATCTTCGTAAAATGGGCGGCATTTCTTTTGTTCAGGTTCAGGATTACACGGGTAAAATCCAAACCGTTTGGGGGAAAGAAATTCCGGCCAAAATGGGCGACGCGGTTGAGGTCATCGGTTTTGTTAAAAAAGATGAACGCGCCAAAGGCGGATATGAAATTGAGGGTAATGAGATGGTTGTTATCGCGACAAACATTGAGGAATATCCGTTTGACTTATCAAAACCGAAATTAAATCTTCAACTCACTACTTTGTTGGACTCGCGGCCGTTGTCAGTCAGGCATTCCAAAGTCCAGGCGATTTTCAAGCTTTATGATATTTTACTTGAAGCGTACGAAACCGCGATGCGCGAAGAGGGATTCACTGAAATAAAAACTCCCAAAATAATAGGAGCGGCTTCAGAAGGAGGCGCTAATGTTTTTAAAATCAATTATTTTGACAAGCATGCTTATCTTGCCCAAAGCCCGCAGTTTTACAAACAAATTATGGTTGGCGCTTTTGAAAGGGTTTTTGAAATCGGTTCGGTATTTCGGGCGGAACCGCATTTTACCACCAGACACGTTAATGAATATATTAGTTTGGACGCGGAAATGGGGTTTATAAATGATTATCAAGACGTTATGAAGGAATTAAATAAAACGCTTGTTAAAATTTTCAACGATTTGACGAAAAAAGGCGGAAAATATTTGAAAGAATATGATGTTGAAATTCCTGAAGTGCCTAATAAAATTCCATCAGTGAAATTAAGCGAAATAAAAGAAATCATCAAGAAAAAATATAAATATGAAATTTCAGCGGACACTGACATTGACCCTGAAGGTGAGCGGCTTGCGGGCAGATACGCCAAAGAGGAATTCAATTCGGACTTTATTTTTATAACCCACTATCCGTTTTCCGACAGGCCGTTTTATACAATGCGTTCAAAGGAAAATCCGGAAGAAACATACGGGTTTGATTTGATTTACAAAGGAATGGAAATTGCCACCGGCGGTCAGCGCGAACATATTTACGCATCGCTTATGAAAAATATGAAAGAGAAAAAAGTCAGCGGCAAGGGAATGGAATTTTATCTGGATGTTTTTAAATTCGCAATGCCGCCGCATGGCGGCTGGGGAATGGGTTCGGAAAGAATTATTCAGCAAATTTTGAATTTAGGCAGTGTCAAAGAAGCTGTGCTTTTTCCGAGAGACGTGAAGAGACTTTCACCTTAAATAAGCGAGGAGATTTATTTCGCCGGAGTTTCTTCCAGTTTCAAGGATAAAAGTTTTGAAGTGCCGTCGTCGTTCATCGTCACTCCGTATAAAACATCCGCGGCTTCCATAACCGTGCGGTTGTGTGTAACCACGACAAACTGGACTTTTTTTGCGAAATCCTTTATTAAATCCGCAAACCTCGCGGAATTTTTTTCGTCCAATGGCGCGTCAATTTCGTCCAAGACCAAAAACGGCGGAGGGCTGACTGAAATTAAAGCGAACAAAGCCGCGATTGAAACCAAGCTCTTTTCTCCGCCTGAAAGTATGTCTAAACTGCTAATGCGTTTTTTGGGCAAGCTTAATTCTATTTCAACTCCGGTCACTTTTTCTTCTTCCTCTTCTTTTTCAATTATCTCTTCTTTTATTTCACCCTCCATAATCTCCGGTGTTTTTATTGTCTGAACTTTTAATTTTAATTTCGCAAAACCGCCGCCGAACATAAGCTGGAAAAATTTGTTGAATTCGTCGTTGATTTCCTTGAAAGCGTTGTTGAACTTTACTGAAATTTGTTCTTTCAGTTCTATTATCATATTTTTTAAATCATCGGATGCTTTTTTCAAATCAACGGATTGGGTGCTTAGATGGTTGTAATGGACCTCAACTTCCTGCGCTTCTTTCACCAGTGATTCGTCTATCTCTCCGATACTCATCAATTCTGCGCGCAACCGGAAAATTTTTCTTTCAAGTTCATCAAATTGAATTTGTTTGTCGCCCGCCAGAACGATTCTTTCGGGCTGGTTTGTAGCAGGCAGTTGGTTCAGTAAGCTTTCAAACTCTTCACTGCTGCGTTCGCTTCTCAACCATTCGCTTTTGGCGTCGTTGACTTTAATATCAATTTTTTCATTGTCAAAAACTGAATATTTTTTTTGATTTTCCAAATTTCTAATCTCATCTTTTTTCACTTCTTTAAGTTCGAATGCTTTTTTAAACTGCTCATTGAATCCTTCAAGATTTTTGGCGATTTCGCTTTCCTGGGTATCAACGGCTTTAAGTTCGTTTTCAATGGCTGTTATTTTTTCAGCAAAAGTATTTTTGGATTTTTCCAGGGTTTCGAATTCCTTTGAACGCGCTTGCGTCGGCGTTTTGAAAAACTCGTCGATTCTGGCGGCCAGTGATTTTATTGATTTCAAAATTTCCACCAATTCTTTGTGTTCAATGGATTTTTCAAGCGAATTGCGAATATCTTTCAACAGATAAATCAAATCGTCTTTTTTAAACGTATCCTCGGTGTCGGCAACGCGAGCGCTTAAAAATTCCAATTGAGCTTCAGTTCGGCCAAGTTCTTTTTGAATTTGATAACGGTTGTTTAAAAGTTCGGATTTTTTCGTCCGTAATTTTTGTGTTTGGGCGTTTTGGTGTTCGGTTGACTCGACTTCTTTCAAGTTTGATTCCAAAGCCGACAGCTCCTTCGTTTTAGTTAAAATTACTTCGTCAAAGTCTTTTATTTTAATTTCATTTTTTTGCAAACCGCTTTTAAGTTCCGTTAATTTGTGGCCGAAGAAAATATTTTCAGCTTCAATCAAATCATTTTTCTTCTGGTCTCTCGCCTGGTATTTGGAAACCTGGCGCTTGAGCATACGGAGCCGCGGAGTCACCTCTTCCACCATTATTTTTATTTTTTCCAAATTTGAGGAAGTTGCCTTAAGCTTTCTTTCCGCTTCAGCTTTTTTAAGCTGGAATTCTTTAAGGCCTAAAACTTCCTCAATCATCATGCGCCTTTCTTCCGGCGTCACTCTGACAAATAAATCGCTTGAACCCTGGTTTATTATGGTAATACCTTTGGTGCCTAACCTGGCGCGGGCAAAAAAGTCGATGATTTCCTTGGCGCGGAGTTCTGATTTGTTGAGTGAATAAGTTGAAATACCGTCGCGGTTCACTTCGCGGGAAATTGAAACCTCGTCGAAATCAACCGGGAAAAATTTGGAAGTATTGTCGAAATTTATCGAGACTTGCGCCATGCCGACGCGCGCCCGTTTCGGGGTGCCGGCAAAAATCAAATCCTCGGCTTTACCGCCGCGCAGATTCTTGGCTTCGCGCTCGCCCAAAATCCAGCGGATGGCGTCTATTATGTTCGATTTGCCGCTGCCGTTGGGCCCGACAATCGCGGTAATGCCTTTGGGAAATTCCAATACTGTTTTTTGCGCGAATGATTTAAAGCCGTTGAGTTCAAGAGATTTCAGAAACATGATCCAGTTATTAGTTATGAGTTGTTTGTTTTCAGTTTATCCAGCGCGTTCTTTGCCGCTTCCACTTCCGCTTCCTGTTTCGAAAATCCCTTTCCTCCGCCCGACAATTTTCCGTCAAAATAAACTCCGACTTCGAAAATTTTATTATGATCCGGACCTTCTTCTTTTATAACTTCATACATTGGAGTCGCCTTCAATTTTTCCTGGATGATTTCCTGAAGAAAACTTTTTGGGTCTTTGTAAAGTTTTTTGTCCATAATTTCTTTTACCATTGTCAGGACATATTTTTTAATAAATGCTTCGGCTTCGTCGTATCCTTTATCCAAATAAATCGCGCCGATAAGCGCTTCAAAAGCGTTGGCGACGATTACATCTTTGGCGCGCTCGGTTTCTTTGGCGCCGCCTTTTGAAAGGAATAAGGAATCTTCAAGGTCGATGTTTTTGGCGATTTTTGAAAGTATTTGATAATTAACTAAAGCCGCCCTGATATTTGTCAGGTCTCCCTCTGACAGTTTCGGATAGTCGTCGTATAAATTTCTGGTGACTATCAGTTCCAAAACCGCGTCTCCCAAGAATTCCAAACGCTCGTTGTGGGGTACGCCCCAATCGGGATTTTCGTTAAGATAAGAGCGATGTGTGAGAGCTTCTTTTAAAAGATTTTTGTTGCTAAAATTTACACCTATCTTATTTTCTAAATTTTCTGTCGCTGAAGACATCTTGTTAAAATTTACAATTTACAATTCACAATTTTCAATGAAATAATTTTCAAATCGTTTGAAAATTGAATAATTAAATCATTGATTGAAAATTGAAAACTATTTATTTTTTTTCTTCCATTTCCTTATAAACCGTTCCCATGACCCCGTTTATAAATTTTCCCGAACTTTCACCGCCGAAATTTTTAGCCAACTCAATTGCTTCGTTGATGGCGACTTTTTCTGGCGTTTCCGCGCGGTCCGCGTAAATTAATTCGTAAAGGCCGATTCTCAGCACATTTCTGTCAACTACCGGTAATTGTTCCAATGGCCATTGCGGCGCGGCTTTTCGAATAATTTCGTCTATTTCTTTCAAGTGTTCGATTACGCCGTTGGCAAGCCGCCAGGCGAATTCCGGCTCGTCGATTCCGCTTCCGAATTCCTGGATGTTTCTTTCAAGGGCTTTTACGAAATCCTCTTTTTTGTTGTAAAAATCCCATTCGTAAAGCGACTGGAGAACGATTGAACGAATTAGATGACGGGTGGCCACGCTTCGCTGAATCTACTAATAACTAATCTTTTACTAATTTACGAATTTATTTGTATATTTGTACAGATTTGTTATTCGTTGATTTATTACTTTTTAACTTTCACTTTTTTCGCTTTTATCACTTTGTCTTTATAACTGCCGCAATTGGCGCACATTTTATGGGGCAAAATCGGATACTTACAATTTTTACAAACGAAAATCTGGCTCGGTTTCAAAGCCAAGTGAGAACGCCGTCTTCCAACTTTTGATTTTGTATGATGTTTTACCGGTACGCCACCCATGAAATTTAATTATAAGTTATTAATTTATAAGTTGAATTGTAAATTTTTAATGGTGAAAAGTCAAATAAAAAAGCCGGTTGTGGTATCCGGCTTTTGGTGATTATTTTTGGCGGCAATGAGTTATTGCGCCAATATGAAATGTGTTGAAAATTCGTTTATTTCTTTATTTATTTTTTCTTGGTATATTTTTATTTCCTCTTCGTACTTTACGAAAAAATCTTCCATCTCTTTTTTTATCAGAATTGCCTGATTTTTCATTTCATTAGCGACATCAATAAAGGTTCCAAGTGTACTTGTTTCATTGCAGCTTCCGTAAGTTTGAAATCGTGCTTCTAATAATTTAGAAGCGATTATTTTTGTAACCCTGACAGATCCCAAGCTATTATCCCAATCAACTGATATGTTCCACCAAAATTGATGTTTATTCCCGGAGATTGAGATTTTAAGCGCTGTGCCTAAATTATATTTTCCGCCAGTAGCATAAAAAATGCCCTCGGTGTGAAAATCTTTGTATTTCGATATTGGCTTGAGTCCGTGGAATCCTTTGTTTCCCAATTCATTGATCAAATCGTTGATAACTGCGCATTTAAATCTTTTTTGGATAAAATCAGAGATTATTTTCATTTACTTCCCTCCTTATATTTTTGTAAATCTGCTAAAAATAAATTACCAGATTATTTTTATTTTGTCCAGTGTTTAAAAAATATGTCATTTTGGCTTGATATACTTAAGTATATCAATAAGCGCGGTGATATTTTTTGAAATTTAAAATTTAACAAACGACGTATTTTTATGTTAAGATTGTGTTAATGAACAAAATCGGAGCAAATAAAAAAGAAGACGTTCAATTGGAAACAATGCTTCGCCCCAATTGTTGGAATGATTACATCGGTCAGGAGCGGGTAAAGGATAATTTGAAAATAATGCTTGAAGCGGCCAAAAAAAGAGGCGAGTTTCCCGACCATCTTTTATTTTACGGGCCGCAAGGATTGGGCAAAACCACTTTGGCCAACCTTATCTCGAAAGAATTGGGCGCGAACCTACGCGTGACTTCGGGAGTTAATTTGGAAAAATCCGGCGACTTGGTAGCGGTGCTGGCGAATTTGGAAAAAGGCGATGTGTTGTTTATAGACGAGGCGCATCGGATAAACAGAATGATTGAGGAAATTCTTTATCCGGCCATGGAAGCGCGTAAACTTTACGTGAACGTAGGCAAAGGTCCGGCCGCGCGGATGCTTACCTTGGACTTGCCGCAGTTTACTTTAATCGCCGCGACCACCCGGTTAAATCTTTTATCTTCTCCGTTTCGTTCCAGATTCGGCGCCACTTTTAATGTTGATTATTACGAGTTGCCTGAAATTGAAAAAATAATCAGGCGTTCCGCGGAAATTTTGGGTTTAAGGATAAGCGATGGGGCGGTTGAAATGATAGCTAAGGCCTCGCGTTTTACTCCGCGAAATGCCAACCGGCTTTTGAAGCGAGTCCGCGATTTCGCCCAAGTGAAAAATTTAAAAATTATTGACGACGGTGTTTGCGATAAGACCATGGCCGCATTGGAAATTGATAATTTGGGGTTGGAAAAATGGGACAGGAAACTTTTAGAAATTGTCATTAAAAAATTTGACGGCGGACCGGTCGGTTTAAAAACATTAACCGCTGTTTTAGGCGAGGATCAGGGAATTATTGAGGAAATTTACGAGCCGTTTCTTATTAAAATCGGTTTGCTATCAAAATCTCCGTCTGGTAGAATGGCGACTCAAGATGCGTACGAGCATCTGAATTTAAAAATAAAAATAGAAAGTTAAAAATCACAATAAAAAATTTAAAATCAGAAAAACATATTTAAAATTTTTATTTTTTAATTGTCGTTTTCTGTTTTTAATTTGAAATATGATTTCCCTTTATAACAATTACATTTATCAGCCGCTTTTAAATTTTTTGGTATATCTTTACCAGAATTTTTCTTTCAGTGATTTAGGTATCGCGGTTATTCTTTTGACGATTGTTGTGAGAATCATCATGTTCCCGTTGTTTTACAAAGGCGCCAAAGACCAGGCGATAATGAATAAAATCGCGCCAAAGATAAAAGAAATCCAGACCAAACATAAAGAAGACAAGCAAAAGCAAATTCAAGAAATGATGGCGCTTTACAAAGAACACAAGGTTAATCCGATGTCGCAGTTCGCGCTTCTTCTTGTTCAGTTGCCGATTTTAATCGCGCTGTTTAAAATATTTTCGGTGGGAATTAAAACAATTCCTAATTTAAACCCGTATTTTTTGGGAATCGTTGATTTGACTCAAAAGAGCGTTATTTTAGTCGCGCTGGCCGCTGTGCTCCAGTACGTTCAATCAAAGCTCATGCTTCCCAAAACCGACAAGGCGGCCAAAAATCTTTCTACCGCAGATCGGGTCAATCGCCAAATGGTTTTTATCGGTCCCGTTCTGACGTTTGTTATTTTTATGTCTTTGCCTTCCGTTATCAGTTTGTATTGGTTGACTTTCTCCTTAATTTCTGTTATTCAACAAGTAATAATCAATAAGAGAATAAAGGAGGCGCCGATTAAATCTCTTGAATAAAATTTTCATGGAACAATTACAAGTTATCATAAAACAAATAATTGAAGGAATGGGATTCAGCGATTATTCTTTGAGTTATGACAAGGAAAGCAATCGCGTGAGTTTGATTATTGACGACCAGATTTTTTCAAAAAATCTAGCTGATTTCGTTTTTGATTTGAATCAAGTGGTGAAACTCGTCGCCAAAAAAAACGGCTGGGAACCGGTTGTTATAGACGTTAACAATTATCGCAGACAAAGGCACGAATTAATTTTGGAATTGGCCCGCGCCGCGGCAAGAAAAACCGTTGCCACAAAAGAAGAAATAGCGCTTCCTCCTATGAACGCTTACGAACGCCGTTTGATTCACGTGGAACTTGCGGGACGGCCGGATTTAAAAACCGAAAGTATCGGCGAAGGCAAAGAACGGGGCGTGATTGTAAAGCCAATTTAGGTTAAAGAGAATAGCATATAAAATTTTGTTCGTAAAAATTAGCGATAGCGGATTTTTACGAACAAAAGATTAAAGAAAAAATCTCCGCCAACATTTCAATGCGCGGAGATTTTTATTTTTTTTAATGAAGATTAAAAAGTTGCTATGGTTAACCATAGCGGGATTAAGAGATTTAAAAATTAAAATATTTATAGTGTGGTAGTGTAGTATCACAGTTAAAATCAAAATAGAAAATAATTTGTATACATTTTCCACGATTGTGGAAAATGTATACAAAGTGAAAATATAATTAAAAATGTCACACCTCGTGACATTTTTTAGAGATTGCCCCAATTTTCTCCGACAGCGGAATTTACCACCAGAGGAATTTTTAACGTATAAACGCTTTCCATTATTTTTTTTATAAGAGAAACGATTTCTTCAAGCGAGGAGTCGTTTTTTATTTCAAAAATCAGTTCGTCGTGAATGGTCAAAAGCATTTTCGCTTTTGTCGCCCAATATCCGCGTTCTTCAAGCGCTTTTTTTGTTTTTATCATAGCCAGTTTTATGATATCCGCGGCCAAACTCTGAATCGGGAAATTAACCGCCATTCGTTCCGCCTCGGCCTGGATTCTTTGATTGAACGAAACAATCTCCGGCAGATTTCTTTTTCTGCCATTCAAGTTTTCAACAAAGCCGTCTTGCCGCGCTTTTAAAATTATCTGCTCCTGCCATTTTTTTATTGACGGGAAGTCGTTGAAATATTCGCTGATGAATTTTTTCGCTTCCTCAAGCGACACTCCGCTTTCTTGGGCGAAAAGCCGAGCGCCCATTCCGTAGGAGATTCCGAAATTCAGCGTCTTAGCCACCTTTCTCATTTGCGAAGTTATTGATTCCGGTTTGGTGTTGAAAATTTGCGATGCGGTAATTTGATGAATATCTTTGTTTGTTTCAAATGCTTCAAGCATTTTTTTGTCGCCTGTGATTGACGCCAGAATTCTCAATTCAATTTGCGAATAATCAAAAGAGGCGAGTTTGAAGCCGCTTTCGGCGATGAACGCGTTACGGATGCTTTCGGGAATATTTTGGAGATTGGGATTTTCACAGGTGATTCTTCCGGTTGTTGCTTTGAGTTGCACGAATGTCGGATGGATTTTGCCGTCTTTTTTTGACAATTCAATCATTGGTTCAATGTAGGTGGTTTTAAGTTTAAACAGTTCGCGGTATTTGAGAATCAGATTGATAAAATTAACGCCTCCCGGAGGCGTTAATTTTGCCTTTAAGGCGGTTAATTTATTGTAATTGGTGGAAGTGATTTTAAGTTTGAATTTTTCTTTAAGTATTAACAGCAGCTGTTTCGGGGAATTGATGTTAAAAACCTGTTCCGCTTCTTTATAAATTTTTTCGGTCAGCGATTTTAATTCTCCGTCAAGATTGATTTTAGTTTCTTTAAGCTTCTCGGGATCGGTTTTTATTCCCCAATTTTCCATTTGTTTTAAAATCGGAGTGAGCGGGATTTCCATTTCATTTATTATTTTGTCCGGCTGTTCTTTTTGGTTTGAAACAGGAATATCGGAATTTTCAAAAATTGACTGCTGTCCTGTTTTATCTTTTTTGGTCGTTAGTCGTTGGTCGTCAGTCGTTAGTTGAGTTCCTATCCGCTTAACTAGGCTTTGAAATCCGAGCTCTCCGAAATAATCAATGATTTTTCCGGCATTAAACCCCGCGTTTTTAATTTCCGAAATATCCGTTATCGCGAGCGGCGCTTCAGTATTGATTGTTGCCAGTTGTTTTGAAAATAAAGCGATGTCTTTATGTTCAAGAATTTTTTGGTATTTTTCGTCGTTTGATTTGAAAAAATTTTCCAGGTTGTTGTATTTTTGAATTATGGCGGCTGCGGTTTTGGGGCCCACTCCTTTTACTCCCGGAATGTTGTCCGAGGGATCGCCCACCAGCCCTTTATAGTCTGGGATTTGTTCGGGTAAAATTCCGAATCTTTGCTTAACCGCGGTTTCGCCGTAAATAATCGTTTCACTGATGCCTTTTTTCAGCGTTTCAATAACAACTTTTTCGTCTTTGATAAGCTGTAAGGTGTCAAGGTCGCCGGTAAGAATTATCACTTTTAAATCGGAAATATCTCCGAATTTTTTTGCGGCCGCGCCTATTAAGTCGTCTGCTTCAAATCCCGGCGCTTCAAATGTCTTGACTCCGAATTTTTCAAACAAATTATGCGCTTCTATTATTTGGGAAACTAGTTCGTCGGGCGCCTTGGGACGGTGGATTTTGTATTCCGCGTACAATTTTTTCCTGAAAGTCGGCTCCGGGCGGTCAAAAAAAGCCGCGACGTAATCCGGCGGATTGTCTCTTAAAATTTTAAGCAGAATATTGGACAGTCCGTACAAAGCGCCGCTTGGCTTTCCATCCTTTGTCGTAAAAGGCGGCAGAGCGTGAAAAGAGCGGTGTACGAGCGCGTTTGCGTCTATTAAAAGAAAGGTTTTCATTTTTTTATTATTGATTTAATTATATCAGAAATCGGACATGCTATAATGTTTTTATGAATGTGAAAGATGTAAATGTGAAAATTATCGCTGATTCGCGCGGGGAGAACACTTTGGAAGCGGAATTTACGGCGGATGATTTTTCCGTCAAGGCAACGGTTCCGTCGGGGAAAAGCAAAGGGGTTCACGAGGTTTATGTTTTAGAGCCGGAAAAAGCAATTGAAAAATTCGGTCAAATTAAAAAAGAAATTTTATCGCCCGATTATCAAAACCAAGAAGATTTTGATAATTTTTTGATTTCTTTGGACGGCTCGGAAAATAAAAAAAATCTCGGCGGCAATTTGATATTGGCGTTGTCTTTGGCGTTCGCGCGCGCCAAAGCGAAAAGCGAAGGAAAAGAGCTTTACCAATATATAATTGACTTACAACCTACAACTTATAACCGACAACAAAAATTAACGAAGCCGATTTTTAATGTCATCAACGGCGGCGCTCACGCCAAAAACAAATTGGAAATTCAGGAATTTCAGGTGATTCCTCAAGTAAGCGATTTTGCCATAGCTTTGAGTATGGGCAAAGAATTTTACCGCAAGCTTCAAAAATTTTTGGAGAAAAAATTCGGCGCTCAAAATATTTCTTTGGGCGACGAGGCCGGATTTTCCGTTCCGTTTGAAAGCAATGAAGAAGCGATTTCAATGCTGTCAGAAGTTATTGAAAAAAATAATTATCCGTTCAAAATCGGTTTGGATTGCGCGGCCACGAGTTTTTAC
>JBBUDV010000006.1:0-69827 GCA_038057075.1 Patescibacteria group bacterium | reverse complement strand
ATCGCCTTAAACTTTGTGTTTTATGAAAATTGTGCCGCACTTCTAACGGGGTTGATTTTTAAACCAAAATGATTTTTAATAATTTTAATGATTGGAAATTTATATTTCGGCATTTCTAAAAAAGTCAGGATTTTCATCATTTTCCTTCTGATAATTTTAGTGTTTTATTTTATCGGTCGGTTTATTTTTATACGCTTAAACAAGGTTCCTCTAGAATTTTTTAAAGCCAGACAAGAGGCCTCGCTTATCGCGCATGGGATAGTCAAGTTGTCAACCGATTCCGCGGAAAGAGTTGGGCAAATTTCCAATCTGAACGACAAACAAAATTATACCGAGGCTCTTAACTTGGTGACGCGGGAAATGGAGAAAAATCGCGAGATAAGGCAGAAAGCCATTGAGTTGTCGGCGAATTTGGAAATAATGGCCAGAAGCACCGCAAAAATTTATCCGGATTCATCGGCCCGAGTCGCTTTAGAAGCGGTCAGCATTGAGACGACTTTAATCAGTCAGCTTGTTGATTACAGCGATTATTTAAATCAGCTTTTGGAAATTCTTCGAGCTAAACTTTTGGGCCAGTCGAATTCCCACGACAAAATCAACGAACTTATCAAAAAAATAAACGCCGAAGCTAAAACCGTAAACGAACTTAATCAAAAATTTAATGATTTAATGAATCAATTTGATAATAATAAGTAGCTAAAAAATTAATTTTTGTTTGGCGGGCTGTAGTATATCGGTAGTATATATGCTTTGGGAGCATAAGGGCTGGGTTCAATTCCCAGCAGCCCGACTGGTTTTAGAATTTGTCCCCATAGTTCAACGGATAGAATAGCTCCCTTCTAAGGAGTAGATCGAGGTCCGATTCCTCGTGGGGACACAAATGGTCTTTTTGAGTTATCCACAATTGATTTACTGCGCGTGAGTTGTATAATTTTTATTGTAATAAAAATATAAACGTGCGAATCATAAAAATGACTCGTTTGCGTTGTCGCCAATAAGCGATAACCACGGGTAAAAAAATTCAATAAGGAGATGAACAAAACCTGGGGCAAGCATCTGATAATTGATGCTTACGGGATTGAATCAAAAAAATTAAAAGACATGAAGGCAATCAGAAATTTTCTGAAAAACCTGCCGCAAGAATTTAAAATGCGTCCTTTAAATATTCCTGTTGTAAAAAAAGTCGCCTCTGATTTTTATCCGAACTGGGGAGTTTCCGGTTTCGTGATGCTTTATGAAAGCCATGTTTCGCTTCATACTTGGCCTGAAGAAGGATATGTGGCGATGGATATTTATTCGTGCAAAGATTTTGACCACGCGGCAATTGAAAAATTCGTGAAATATTTTTGGGGAGCGAGGAAAATAAAAAAGAAATTAGTGATAAGAGGGTAAAAATAGAATTTAGGGAAAATAATAAGGATATTGTATCCTTGTCATTTTTTTTGTAGAATTTTCAATGTAGGCGATTGTTGTAAGTTGTTTGTCGTTAGTTGTAAGTTAAAATATATCGCCGCGGTAGCTCAGTGGTAGAGCGAAGGTCTGAAGAACCTTGCGTCGGGGGTCCGATTCCCTCCCGCGGCACCAGAATGAAAGAAGTTTACAAAAATACTATTTTACGATAGTATTTTTAATTATGGTGCCTGTAGCTTAATGGTAAAGCTCCGCTCTGTGGCAGCGGCAACGTGGGTTCGATTCCCATCAGGCACCCAAATTTTAAAGGTCGTAAAAATATTTAAAAATTAATTTAAAATTCATTATGTTTTATTTTGAAATAGAAAAATTAGCAAAAGAAAACGACAATTTCCGGAAAGTTTTGAAAACAGGAAAGTATTCGCAGGTGGTTTTGATGATGTTATTGCCTGGTGAAGATATCGGTAATGAAGTTCATGAAACTATTGACCAGGTTTTGGTTTTTTTGGAAGGCGTTGGCAAGGCTAAAGTAGGAGAAGAGGAATTTGATATAAAACCTGGCGTAATGGCGTATGTTGACGCCGGCACCTGGCATAATTTTACAAACACCGGCAGTATGCCGCTTAAACTTTACACAATTTATTCTCCTGTAAACCATCCGTCTGACAGGGTTCAAAAAGAAAAACCCGCAGTTGATGATGATTAAACAAAAACCGCTTTGAAGGGTTCAAAAAGAAAAACCCGCAGTTGATGATGATTAACAAAAACCGCTTTGAGCGGTTTTTGTTTTTGTAGTATAATTTTAAAATGGATAAAAAATTTATTAAACATTTTAACGAAGTTGGTATCAAAGATGTTGCCGAAGTTGGCGGGAAAAACGCGTCGCTTGGGGAAATGATTCGGCATTTGGAACCGAAGGGCATCGCCATACCTAACGGCTTTGTGGTTACTGCGGCCGCTTACAGGTATTTTTTGGAACAAACAGGATTGAAGGAAATAATAAAAAAAACACTGACAGGTTTAAATACAAAAAATTTGGCTGATCTTTCAAAAAGATGCAGATTGGTTCGCGAAGAGATTAAAAATGTTGAATTTCCGCAAGAATTAAAAACGGAGATTATAAAAGGGTATAAAGATTTGGAAAAGACATACGGGAAAAATGTGGATGTCGCGGTGCGTTCCAGCGCGACTGCGGAAGATTTGCCCGGCGCTTCTTTTGCGGGTGAACACGACACATATCTTAATATCCGCGGAACCGATGATTTGTTAAGCGCGGTTCGCGCGGCAATGGCGTCTTTGTTTACGGAAAGAGCGACATCATACAGGGCGGATAAAGGTTTTGATCATTTTAAAATTGCGCTTTCGGTTGGCGTTCAAAAAATGGTGCGTTCGGACTTGTCCTGTTCCGGAGTTATGTTTACTTTGGATACCGAATCCGGATTTAAAGATATTGTTCTTATAAACGGATCTTGGGGATTGGGTGAAATGATTGTTCAGGGAGAAGTTACTCCCGATGAATTTTTAGTGTTTAAGCCGAAATTAAGTGATAAAAAATTAAATCCGATTATTGATAAAAGATTAGGCACTAAAAATCAAAAAATGATTTACAGTTCCGTAAGTCAGTTTCATGTGTCAATAAAAACCACAAAAGTTGTCGCAACTTCGCAAAAGGAAAAAGATTCATGGGTTTTGTCGGAAAAAGAAATTTTACAATTGGCAAACTGGGGAGTTTTAATTGAAGAACACTACACAAAATATAACGGCAAGTGGACACCGATGGATATGGAGTGGGCAAAAGACGGCAAGACCGGAGAATTATTTATCGTTCAGGCAAGACCGGAAACGATTCACGCAGAAAGGGATTTTTCAAAAGTTAAGGAATATATTTTAGAGTCAAATGTTAAGGGCAAAGCGTCAAAGATTATCACCAAAGGAACTTCTGTTGGAAATAAAATTGCGACCGGAAAGGCTCGCGTGATTTTAAATCCGAAAAATATCAGGGATTTTAAAAAAGGGGAAGTTTTAATTACCGGAATGACTGATCCGGATTGGGAACCGATTATGAAAATCGCCGCAGCAATTATAACCGACAAAGGCGGTCGCACCAGTCACGCCGCGATTGTTTCGCGCGAACTGGGAATTCCTTGCATTGTTGGGACTGAAAATGCGACCAACAAGATAAAAACCGGCCAAATGATAACAGTTGACACTACGGGAGCGGAGGGAATTATTTATGAAAATTCCTTATCGTTTAAAGTTATTGAACATGACATTAAAAAAATCGGCAAACCAAAGACAAAAATAATGATGAATATCGCCACGCCTGACACTGCATTTGAGAAATCATTTTTGCCAAATGACGGAGTCGGTTTGGCGAGAGAGGAATTTATTATTGCCGGAAATATCGGAATTCATCCGAACGCGCTTATTAACTATAAAAAGCTAAAAGCTAAAAATTCAAAAATAGAAAAACATATTGTTTCTGAAATAGATAAAAAAACAGCCGGTTATCCGGACAAGATTCAATTTTATATTGATAAGCTTGCTTATGGAATCGCTAAAATCGGCGCGGCATTTTATCCAAACCCGGTAATTGTAAGATTTTCCGATTTTAAAACAAATGAATACAGAACTTTGATTGGAGGGGAACTTTATGAGCCACAGGAAGAAAATCCGATGATCGGCTGGCGCGGCGCGTCAAGATACTATCATCCCGATTTTAAAGACGCTTTTATTTTGGAATTATGGGCAATTCAAAAAGTCCGCGAAGAAATGGGAATTGATAATATTGAAGTAATGGTGCCGTTTTGTAGAACAACGGAAGAAGGGAAAAAAGTTGTTGAAATCATTGATAAATTCGGGTTGCGAAAAAACGATAAAAAATTAAATCCTTTGAAAATTATGGTTATGTGTGAAATCCCTTCAAATATAATTTTGGCGGATAAATTTTTGGATGTTTTTGACGGCATGAGCATCGGTTCCAATGATTTGACTCAATTAACCGTTGGCATAGACAGGGATGGCAATGAAAAAATCAGAAGCATCGCCAATGAAAAAGACCAATCGGTTAAAGATTTGGTTTCCAGTGTCATTAAAGTTTGTAAATCTCGCGGAAAATATATCGGAATTTGCGGTCAGGCGCCTTCGGATTATCCGGAATTCGCCGAGTTTTTGGTGGAACAGGGAATTGAGAGTATGTCTTTAAACCCGGACACTATCGTAAAAACTACTTTGGTGGTTGTTGAAAAGGAAAAAGAACTCAAATAAATGAATTCGGGATAAATCAATGTCTAAAAAATTATTTGTTTTTGGAGATAGTGTTGTACACGGAATTTGGGATGATGAGATGGGCGGGTGGGTCAATAGATTAGATGTTTATTTGAAACAGAATTTTTTAAGCGATAATAATTTTATTGAAGTTTATAATCTTGGCGTTGACGGCGATACTTCGGAAAACTTATTAAACAGATTTGAATTTGAGACATATCAAAGGACAATTCCGGAACAATGCGATATTTTCTTGATTGCCATTGGCGTTAATGACTCGGCATTTTTAAAGAATCAAGACGAGAATTTTATTCCCAGAATCCAATTTAAGGAAAATCTTCAATATATAATCACTTTGGCGAAAAAATATTCCGAAAGAATTGTTTTTATAGGGCTTACGCCTGTTGATGAAAAAATTACCAATTCAAAAGAAGGAGTTGTTTGTTATAAAAATGAATATATAGAAGAATATGACAAAATAATTAAATCAGTTTGTGAAAAGAATGATTTGATTTTTATTGACGTTTTAAACGAGTTTAAGAAGGGGAATCATAAAAAATTATTGGATGGAGACGGACTTCATCCAAATTCTAACGGGCATCAAAAAATTTTTGAAATTATCAAGAATTCCTTGTTAAAAAATAAGATTATTTAGCTCATTTTTTGCGGCGCGTTGACTTTTTTGGTAACATATTTATCTTTATTGCGTATTTATTTATGAAAGAAAAAAATATTGAAAAAGATAAATTTAACAAACTGGCTGATTTATTGAAAAGAGGCGACAAGAAAGCCGGAGAGAAAATTTTCAATTATTTCAGTCCTTTGATATATAGATTTTTTATGGCGAGAATTCTTAATCGGGCGTGCGCCGAAGATTTGGTTCAAGGTGTTTTTTTAAAAGTCGTGGCCAGAATTGACACTTTTGACGAGGGATTGGGAAATTTTTCGGGATGGATTTGGCAGGTTGCCAGAAATTCTTTGATTGATTATTACAGAGATAAAAAAGAAGTTGTTTTCGCGGATATGCCCGAAGGATTTGAAAATTTGCATAAAGCGAAAGATATAACGCATGTGAAAATGGCGGCGAAAGAAATTTTTGAAGTGGTTAAAAATTTTAGAGAAGACGAACAGGAGGTTTTCGCGCTTCATTACCTTTCGGATTTATCCTATAAAGAAATGAGTAAAATTGCGGGGAAATCCGAAGGAGCTTTAAGAGTAGCCGTCCATAGATTAAATAAAAAAATCAGAAGCACTATTCATGATTAATTTTATAAAACAAAAATTAATAGATAGAGGTTATAAAAAATTTCTAAGGAAATTTTTTAATCCGAAGAAAGAATTTTTGAATAAAAGCCGCGGCGTGTTTTTAAGCGCGGTTGTGGAGCGGGCTCAAACGGCACCGGCCAAAGAAGCAGTTAAAATTGGGTTTTATCGGCCGATTTTGAGATATGCGGGCGGCGTTGTCGCGTCTTTGATGTTTGCGACAAGCGGAGTCGCCGCTTACGCCGACCAAAACAATGTCGGTCCGGAAAGCGCGCTGTATCCGTTTAAAAAACTGAGCGAGAATGTCAGATTAACGTTGTCTTCTGATGAAAATAAGGTTGTTTTATATGAAAAATTCGCGGAAAGGCGGGTGAAGGAAATTGAGAAAATTAAGATATCGGCGGTTGGAAAGTCCGACAGAGAAAAAGAAGAAGCGGAAAAAATAAAAGATAAATTAAAAGAAGATTTCAGGGATAAAATTGAAAAGATGGAAGACGGAGAGGTTTATTCCGGTTTGTGTAAATTGGAATTGGGAAGCGTAGCAAACGGCGATGGGGAAACGTTTTGGAAACGTTCAAAAAAGTTAGCGGAATTTAAGAAAGAATGTGACGTTATTAAAGAAAAACAAATCAAAGGCGTTGAAAACAGGGAAGAAAACAAAGAAAATTTTGATGAAAATTCAAAGAGTATAAATGGTTTTGAAAACAGAAAAAATAATAAAGTAAAAGAAGAAGGGATGGAGAATGCCGAAAATTAAAATGTAATAAAAAATGGGCTTTTTAAAAATTAAAATTATCTGTAAGATTTTAAAATGAAGAATATGAAAATTTTGGCTATTGAAACGAGTTGCGACGAAACGGCAATAGCGTTAGTTGAAGCAAAAGGCGGTTTGAGAAATCCACAATTCAAAATTTTAAAGAATTTTGTGGCGTCGCAGATTAAGATTCATGCGCCTTTTGGCGGCGTGGTTCCTAATTTGGCCAAACGAGAGCATCTAAAGAATTTACCAATTCTTCTTAAAAGAATCATGAATCATGAATTAAAAATTAAGAATAAAAAAACCATAATTCATAATTCAAAATTCATAATTCCAGACGTAATCGCCGTTACCGTTGGACCTGGTTTAGAGCCAGCTCTTTGGACAGGAATCGGCTTTGCAAAGGAACTTTGCAAAAAGTTAAAAGTTAAAAATGAAAAGTTAAAAGTTAAATTACAAGGCGTTAGTCACCTTGACGGACACCTATATTCCTTTTTCCTTAATCAAAAAAATAAAATTACCAATTATTTTCCTGCTATTGCCTTAATTATTTCCGGCGGTCATACGATTTTAGTTAAAATGGATTCGCTGACTAAAATAAAAAAAATCGGGGAAACGCGTGATGACGCTGTCGGCGAAGCATTTGATAAAGTCGCGCGGCTTCTGAATTTGCCGTATCCCGGAGGGCCGGAAATTGAAAAACTTGCTAAGCTTGGCAATCCCGACGCGATAAAATTTCCGCGCCCAATGCTGGACCAGAAAAATTTTGATTTCAGTTTTTCCGGATTAAAAACATCGGTTCTGTATTATATACGTGATTCTAAATTACGAATATATCATAATACTCTAAATGAAAATTTGGGGCATTCGGATAAATTTGTAGTTTCGGATCGGTTGCGAGCTGATATCGCTGCCAGTTTTCAGAGAGCGGCTTTTGATGTTTTGATTAAAAAGACATTGCGAGCCGCGGAACAATATAAAGCAAAATCAATTATGATTTCCGGCGGAGTAGCCTCAAATAATTCTTTGAGGAATTATTTTAAGTTAAAAGTTAAAAGTGAAAAGTTAAAAGTTAATTTTTTTGCTCCGTCAAAAAAATTTACGACAGACAATGCCGCTATGATTGCCGTTGCGGCTTACGTGAATCATTTGAGAAAGAAGAAATATAAATTAGTTGCCAATGGAAATCTTAATATAGGATAAATTTTAAAAAAGTTTTTGTTTTGGCATTTTGCTATGTTTAAACATAGCAAAAATAATAAAAATTTTTCACCGGTATAGTATGCTATACCAGCGGGTATTTTGATTTTATCTTCATTATTCATTATTCTTAATTCATGATTCGTAACCTCGATTGGAAACTTAATTTTGCGGTTTTATTTTTGGTTGCGATTGGGCTGGTAAGTTTGCTGGGCGCGAGAATAGATTTGTTTTGGAAACAATTAATCTGGCTTGTTTTGGGGATTTTTCTGGCGGCTTTGATTATTAATTTTGACTGGCGTTCGTTCATTAATAATAAATGGGTAATTTGGGGAATTTACTGGCTGTCCATTTTCTTTTTGATTTTGACTTTAATTTTGGCTCCGAAAGTGAGGGGGGCCAAAAGTTGGATTCCCATCGGGCCGTTCCATTTTCAGACATCGGTATTCGCCGCCCTGGCTTTAATAATTATTTTGGCGAATTTTTTTAAGAAAGAACATAAAAGTATCGCGCGCGTTTCCAAGATATTGAAGTCATTTGTTTATTTCTCGCTCCCTGCCGGACTTGTCGCGCTTCAGCCGGATATGGGTTCAATATTATTATTGTTTTTTATCTGGTTCGGATTTGTGCTGGTATCGGGAATTTCTTGGCGTCACCTTTCAATTGCCGTGATTATTTTTGCGGTTCTCGGCGTGGCAATGTGGTATGGCGTTTTGAAGAATTATCAAAAGGAAAGGATTTTGGGATTATTTTTCCCGAATCGCGACGTTTTGGGCATAAACTACAATGTTATTCAGTCAAAAATAGCGATTGGTTCAGCCGGGTTTTTGGGTAAAGGGTTTAAGCAGGGGACTCAGGTTCAGCTTGGATTTTTGCCCGAAGCCCAGACCGATTTTATTTTTGCCGCCGTTATAGAAGAATGGGGTTTAATAACCGGTTTTCTTTTAATAGCGGCTTTTATTGCCGCTGTTTTTCGGATTGTTTTTATCGGCATGGACGAAAAAAATAACTTTAACAGGTTTGTATGTTTGGGCGCAGCCATTTATTTTCTCGCTAATTTTATTTTTAATACAGGTTCAAATATAGGTCTCCTGCCCGTAATAGGAGTGCCGTTTCCGTTTTTAAGCTACGGCGGTTCGCATATTTTAGCGGAATTTGTTTTAATCGGGATGGTTCAATCAATTAGGATTAGGAGAGTATAGAATTTTTAATTTAAAATTTTTAATTTTCAATGAATTTTTCAATTTTTGTCCCGAAGGGACATCTCCCGCAGGGAGACAATTTCCAATTGAATAAAAAAATGTTGGTTATTTTTGGAGGGGTTATTTTATTTTTTGTGATTGTAAATATTGTGTTTATCCAATTATTAAAACCAATTTCAATTACGGGAAATGCAAAACATATTGATTTAAAAATTGAACAAGGTATGGGAGCGGAAGAAATAGCCGGCGAACTTTATTCAAAAAATCTCATTAGATCGGAATGGGTTTTTAAATTTTTTTCTTTTTTAAACGGAAAATCGTTTCGGTTTAAACCGGGGGCGTATAAACTTAATTTTTCGCAGTCAATTCCGGAAATCGTGGATATTTTGACAGCCGGGCCTAAAATCGTTTCCGTAACAGTGATTCCGGGAATGACGCTCAACGAGATTGACGACAAAATGGCCGATTTGAAAATTTTAAAAAAAGGAGAATTGAGCCATTTTGATTTCAAAACGCTCAAAGAGCGGTATTCTTTTTTGGCGAAAGTAAAGTCATTGGAAGGATTTTTATTTCCGGACACTTATTTATTTTTTGTCGGTTCCGAGCCCAAAGATGTTGTGGAGAAAATTTTGGATAATTTTAGCGAGAAAACGGCGTTGGTTTTCGGAAAGGACTTGCGTATTTTGGAAAATGATGATATTTTTAATAAATTAATCCTGGCCTCTCTTTTGGAAAAAGAAATTCCCGATTATCGCGAACGTCAGATAGCCGCGGGAATTTTGGAAAAAAGAATAAGAAACGGAATGCCTATCCAGATTGACGCGACTGTGATTTACGCGAAATGCGGCGGAAGATTTTCCGGTTGCGGATTAAACCAAGCGGATTTTAAAATTAATTCTACTTTCAATACCTATATATATCTGGGATATCCGCCGATGCCGATAAGCAATCCCGCTTTAGAATCCATAAAAGCGGCGATAGAGCCGATAAAATCCGAATACTGGTATTATCTGTCAGACCCTGTAACAAAAAAGACGATATTTTCAAAAACATTGGACGAGCATGCCAAAAATAGAGAAAAATATCTGTTAGATTAAGGGGGGACTTGACGAACACATATCAAATCGTGTTAAATATAATAATAATTAATCCTATTAATCCGGTTAATTGTTAAAATACAAACTAATATAAATAGCCGCTTATCGCGGAAGGTTATTTTATGGTTAAAAAAACCCCCGTTAAAATTTTTTCATCTCATCCGGGCGCTTTCGTCAAACAGCCGTTTTTGGCGGAAATTCAAAAAGATTCCTGGGATTGGTTCGTGAAAAAAGGATTGAGAGAACTTTTTGACGAGATTTCTCCCATCAAGGATTATACCGGAGCGGAAGTTGAAATTTATTTCCTTGATTATTATTTTGACGAGCCCCGATATGACGAAGAGACAACGCGGCTTAAAGGCCTCACTTACGAAGCGCCGCTTAGAGTCAAAGTCAAGTTGGTTAATCATAAAACCAAAGAAACAAAAGAACAAGAAGTTTATCTCGGCGATTTTCCGATAATAACGAGTTGTTATACTTTTATTTTAAACGGAGTGGAGCGCGTGATGGTGTCTCAGCTTATTCGTTCAAGCGGCGTTTATTTCAACGCGGCTGTTTCCCGCGGCAAAAAACTTTTCGGCGCAAAAATTATTCCCAATCGCGGGAGCTGGTTGGAATTTGAAACTGAACAAGACGGCTTTATCGGGGTCAAAATAGACCGTCATAGAAAAGCGCCGGTTACAGACCTTTTAAGAATTTTCACCGCAAAGGGCATCGGAAATTTAGATACCGCTGAAAAAATAAAAAAGGTTTTCGCCGACGTTGACACGAGCAGTGTTAAATATATTGAAGCAACATTAAAAAAGGACGCGGCAAAAACTTCGATGGAATCCTACTCTGAAATTTATAAGCGGCTCAGGCCCGGCGATTTGGCGACTCCGGAAAACGCCAAGAGTTTGATTGACGCCATGTTCGGCAGAGCGGACCGCTATAGTTTGTCGGCGGTGGGCAGATTCAAACTCAATCAGCGTCTGGGACTTAAGAATAAAAATTCCACTCTTTTGGATTTAGAGGATTTGGTTTCAATAGTGAAAGAAATTATCACATTAAATAATAATCCAGCCGCCGAGCCCGATGATATTGACCATCTGGGTAATCGCAGGGTGAGAGCCGTGGGGGAATTGCTTCAGACGCGGCTTTATGTCGGTTTTGCCCGAATGAGAAGAAATATTCAAGATAGAATTTCAACTTCGGACATCGCCGGTTTGGCGCCGGTTCAGCTTATTAACGGCCGGCCGCTCGTGGCGGTAATGAAGGAATTTTTATCTTCTTCCCAGCTTTCGCAATTTATGGACCAAACAAATCCGTTGTCGGAAATTGAGAACAAGAGGCGACTGTCTCTTTTAGGCCCCGGAGGTCTCACGCGCGAACATGCCGGCTTTGAGGTTCGCGATGTCCATCCTTCGCATTATGGAAGAATTTGTCCGATTGAAACGCCGGAAGGCCAATCAATCGGTTTAGTCAATCATTTCGCAAGTTACACTCGTATCAATGAATTCGGTTTTTTGGAAACGCCGTACGCTAAAGTTAAAAACGGAAAAGTAATTAATGAAATCGTGTGGATGAACGCGATTGAGGAAGAAAAATATAAAATCGCCCATGGAGGCGTCAAATTGGACGACCAGAAAAAAATTATTGATAAAGTTGTTGAAGCGAGAATCAAGGGAGAACCCAGAACTATAGAGAGAGAAGAAGTTGACTTCATTGACGTTACAAACAATCAATCAATCAGCGTCGCCACTTCGCTTATTCCATTTTTGGAACACGATGACGCCAATAGGGCTTTAATGGGTTCAAACATGCAAAGACAGGCGGTACCGACCGTTAAACCGCAGGCGCCTTTGGTGGGAACGGGTATTGAAGAAAAACTTGCCAAAGATTCTTTGCGCGCCATTATCGCGGACGAAGACGGAGAAATTATTGAAGCAGATGCGGACCGTGTCGTTTTAAAAACCAAATCCGGACTTAAAGAATATACACTTCAAAAATTTCAACGTTCCAATCAATATACTTGCATTTCCCATAAACTTTTAGCGAGAAAAGGCGACAAAATAAAAAAAGGAGATGTTTTAGCCGATGGTCCTTCTATGGATAACGGCGTTTTGGCTTTGGGGCAAAACTTATTAGTGGCGTTTATTTCTTGGGAGGGAGCCAATTTTGAAGACGCCATTATTCTTTCCGAGCGCGCCGTTAAAGAAGATATTTTTTCGTCAATTCACATTAAAGATTTTTATTGCGATGTGAGAGAAACTAAACTCGGGCCTGAGATAACTACAAACGACATTCCCAATGTTTCCGAGGAAAAACTCAGAAATTTGGACGAGGAAGGAATTATTAGAATTGGCGCCGAGGTTCGTTCCGGCGATATTTTAGTCGGCAAGGTTTCTCCCAAGGGCGAAACCGAACTTACCGCTGAAGAAAAACTGCTCCGCGCGATTTTTGAGGAAAAAGCCAGAGACATCAAGGATTCTTCGCTTATTTTGCCGCACGGTGAAACAGGACGCGTCATCGGCGTAAAGATTTTTTCGCGCGAAAGAGGAGATAAATTGGAAGTAGGCGTTATTAAAAGAATCCAGATTGATATTGCTCAAATGAGAAAAATAAGAGCCGGCGACAAACTTGCCGGACGGCATGGAAATAAAGGCGTTATCTCCCAAATCAGGCCGGCTGAAGACATGCCGTATCTTGAAGACGGAACGCCGGTGGATATTATTTTAAATCCTTTGGGTGTGGCTTCACGTATGAATTTGGGGCAGATTTTGGAAACCCATTTGGGCTTGGCCGCCAAGAAATTGGGTTATCGAGCCGCTACTCCCGTGTTTGTCGGAGCAACCGAAGAAATGATAAAAGAAGAACTTAAAAAAGCCGGCTACCCCGAAAACGGAAAATTAACTCTTTATGACGGACGGACGGGAAAAAAATTCCCGCAGCCGGTCACCGTGGGATACATATATATATTAAAGCTTAACCATCTTGTTGAAGACAAAATCCACATGAGAGCCACCGGCCCTTATTCTCTTATTACCCAACAGCCGCTCGGCGGAAAAGCTCAATTTGGCGGCCAGAGGTTTGGAGAAATGGAGGTATGGGCTCTTGAAGGTTACGGCGCCGCGCATACTTTACAGGAAATGCTCACCATAAAATCCGATGACATTTTCGGAAGGGCGGCAACGTTTGAAAATATAATCAGAGGAGAAGACATTAAGAGTCCGAACATCCCGTCAGCTTTTAACGTTTTAGTGAGTGAAATAAAGGCAATGGGATTAAGCATTGAGGTGGTTAATAATGAGGAAGAGAAAAAATAATACATTCGGCAAGCTCAGTGTTATGCTGAGCAGAGCCGAAGCATAAATTATGGAATATAAAGATTTTAGCGGATTAAAACTTAAAGTCGCTTCGCCCGAAGAAATATTGAGTTGGTCCCATGGCGAGGTGGTTAAACCGGAAACCATAAATTACAGGACTCAAAGGCCGGAAAAAGACGGTCTGTTTTCCGAGCGGATTTTCGGGCCCACTAAGGATTATGAATGTTATTGCGGCAAGTACAGAAGAATCCGTTATAAGGGAATAATTTGCGACAAATGCGGCGTTGAAGTGACTCATTCAAGCGTCAGGAGAGAAAGAATGGGGCATATTAAACTTGCGGCTCCGGTTTCGCACATATGGTTTTTGAAAGTTATCCCCTCAAGAATTTCTTTATTCTTGGATATTCCGGTGCAGAAACTTGAAAAAGTTATTTATTACATGGCTTATATCGTGACTTTGGTCAATGAAGACGCCAGAAAAAGGGTTTTAAAAGAACTTGGAGAAGAATTCAAATCAAAGAAAAAAGGAACCGAGACAAAAGCGGCGTTAAAGGAGTTGGAAGCGAAAATGGAAGAGACCAAAGATCAATTGGTTTCGCTTAAAGCCGGCCAGATTCTTTCCGAGACGGAATATTTTAATTTGTCGCGAAGATTCGGCGATGTGTTTCAGTCGCAGAGCGGCGCGGAGGCCATCAGAAAAATTTTGGAGAATATTGATTTAAAAAAGATGTATCAAGAAACCGAAAAAGAATTGGAGTATACCCGCGAAGAAGGAAGAGTCAAAAAGCTTATGACTCGGCTCAAACTCGCGCATTCGTTCATGAAAAATAAAATGAAGCCGGAATGGCTGATTATAAGCATACTTCCGGTTTTGCCTCCGGAACTTCGGCCCATGGTTCCGCTTGACGGCGGCCGTTACGCCACTTCGGATTTAAACGATTTGTACAGGCGTGTCATCAATCGCAATAATCGATTAAAGAAACTCATAGAATTAAAAGCGCCGGAAATAATCATTATCAACGAAAAAAGAATGCTTCAAGAAGCGGTTGACGCTTTGATTGACAATACCGCGAGGGGCACGGCTTCGCCGCAGATGTCGGCGCAAAGAAGGCCGCTTCGGTCTTTGGCGGACATTTTAAAAGGAAAGCAAGGCCGTTTCAGGCAGAATCTTTTGGGTAAACGCGTGGACTATTCCGGCCGTTCCGTTATTGTTGTCGGTCCGGAATTGCCGCTTGATACTTGCGGTTTGCCGAAAAAAATGGCTTTGGAATTATTCAAGCCGTTCGTTATTTCAAAAATTATCAAAGAAGGTCTCGCTTTTACCATTAAAAACGCCACGCGTCTTATAGAACAGGCGCCGGCCGAGGTCTGGGCTATTTTAGAAGAAGTGATTAAAGATAAAAAAGTTCTTTTAAATCGCGCTCCTACTTTACATCGTTTGGGCATTCAGGCGTTTAAACCGGTTCTTGTAGAGGATTTGGCGATTAAAATACCGCCTATGGTTTGTTCCGCGTTTAACGCCGACTTTGACGGCGACCAGATGGCCGTTCACGTTCCGCTTTCAAAAGAGGCGCAGGACGAATGCGAAAAATTAATGCTTTCAAGCAGAAATATTTTAAAGCCGTCAACGGGAGACCCGATAGCTTCGCCTTCTCAAGATATTATTTTAGGTTGTTATTATCTTACTAAAATAATAGAAGGAGCCAAAGGAACGGGTAAAGTTTTTTCTTCGTTTGATGAAGCGGTTTTAGCTTACGAATTCGGCAACGTTGACATCAACGCTTTGGTTAAAATTTGGGTTGCTAAAAATAAGTATTTGGAGACCTCTGTCGGGAGAGTGATTTTTAACGGCGTTTTGCCGAAGGACTTCGGATTTATAAATGAAATTATGAATAAAAAAGAATTACAGAGAATTGTCGCCGCGGTTATTACCAAATACGGCATTGAAAACACTTGGAAGATATTAGATAAAATCAAAACAATAGGGTTTAGATACGCCACCGCTTCGGGAATCAGCTGGGGTATGGAAGACCTGCTTGTTCCCGCGGAAAAAGGCAAAATTATTGAAGAAGCGGAAAAAGAAATATTAGTGGTTGAAAAACAATATGACGATGGTTTGCTTACCGATTCAGAACGCCGCCAAAGAATTATCGCGGTTTGGGAAAAAACCAAGGATAAAATTGCGGTCATCGTGCCGAAAGTTTTGAGCGCTACCAAGAAACTCAACGCGGTTCATTATATTGTTGATTCTGGAGCCAGAGGTTCCTGGGCTCAAGCGGTGCAGATGCTTGGTATGAAGGGCTTAGTGCAAAATCCGAGAGGCGAAACAATTGAATTGCCCGTCAAGTCGTCTTATAAAGAAGGGTTGAATGTTTTGGAATTTTTTATCAACACTCACGGTTCCAGAAAAGGGTTGACCGACACCGCGCTTAAAACGGCGTCTGCCGGCTATCTTACTAGAAGATTGGTTGATGTGGCGCAGGACATAATTATTCGCGAGAACGACTGTCGGACAACCGAAGGCATTGAACTTTTCAGGGCTGACGGAGATGAATACGGTTATAATTTCGGCCAAAGAATTTTCAGCAGAACTTTGCTTAATGACGTCAAAGTCGGCAATAAAATTCTGGCCAGAGCGGGAGAAATAATTGACAAAGAGAAAGCGGAAAAAATCGGAAAAGAATCGTCAATTGTCGCAGTTAAAGTGCGCTCTCCGCTCAGGTGTAAAACTTTATACGGCGTTTGTTCCAAGTGTTACGGCCTTGATTTGGGACGCGGAGGTTTGGCGCAGATTGGCGAAGCGATGGGGGTTATCGCCGCTCAATCAATCGGCGAACCGGGAACCCAGCTTACTCTAAGGACTTTTCATACGGGTGGCATTGCCGGAGTTGACATCACGCACGGTTTGCCGAGAGTTGAAGAAATATTTGAGGTTCGTTTGCCAAAAGGCAAAGCGATTTTGGCGGAAAGCGACGGGGTGATTGAAGATATTGAAGAACGCGACAGCATGAAGGCGATATTGCTTAAGGTTTCCAAAAACAAAAAATCAAAAGTTATCGAGTATTTAATACCGAGAAGCATTAAGGTTTTCGTTAAAGCCAAAGACAAGATTTCCAAAGGCGACCAGCTTTGCGAAGGCAGTTTGGATTTAAAAGAATTGTTTAATCATAAGGATAAGGACGCTGTTGAAAGATACGCCATAAACGAAGTTCAGAAGATTTACGTTCCGGAAGGAAACGCGGTAAACGACAAACACATTGAAATTATCGTTAAACAGATGTTTTCAAGAGTGATGATAAAAGAACCGGGCGATACCGAATTCGTTCTTGGCGACATTGTAGAAAAATCGAGATTTTTGGAGGTTAACCGAGAAATAAAAGCTAAAGGTAAAAGTCCGGCAAAAGCGAAACAGCTTTTAGTCGGCATCACCAGAGCGTCTCTTTCAACCGAGAGCTTCCTTTCATCGGCATCGTTCCAGGAAACCAATAGAATTTTGGTCGCAGCCGCGACGGAAGGCAAAACCGACAAATTAAGGGGTCTTAAAGAAAACGTCATTATTGGAAGATTGATTCCCGCAGGCACCGGCTATCGCGTAAAGCCGATTATTGAAAAAGAAAGTAAAGAGGCGGAATAGTTTTGACATATTAAAAATTATTTATTAGTATTTTAAAGTAATGGAAAACTTGGTAAAAAATTACGAAATAGGATATTTGGCGGTTTCAGAGGGGGATGCCGAAGAAGTAATTAAAGCGCTAAAAGCCCATAAAGCCGATATTTTAAAAGAAGGAAAGCCGAAAAAAATTCGGCTGGCTTATGCGATTAAAAAAGAAACAGGAGCTTTTTTCGGTTACGTCCAATTCGCGCTTGATGCCGCTTCAATAAAGCCATTAACGGAAAAACTCAAATTTAACCAAAAGATATTGAGGTTTTTAGCGGTTGTTTTGCCGGATACCGCTTTAAAACAGCAGGAAATGGAACAATCCGAGAAGCCCGTGTCTTTCAATGAGCAGGCGGCTTTGCCGAAAGTTAAAATTAGAGAAGAAAGAAAGGAGTCCAGCGACGCTTTTATTAACAACGAATTATTGGAAAAAAAATTGGAAGAAATATTAAAATAACTAATAACTAACAACAAACAACTAATAAATAATAACTAAAAATAAATTTGTTGTAAGTTGTAAGTTGTGGGTTGTAAGTTAAATTATTATGGATTTAAATAAAGTTTTCATCATAGGAAGATTGACTGCGGACCCGCAGCTCCGAACAATTCCGAACGGCCAGCAGGTTGCCAATTTTTCAGTGGCGACTAATCGGGTTTGGAAAGATAAGGCCGGAGCAAGACAGGAAGAAGTGGAATATCATAATATTGTTGTTTGGGGAAAGCAGGCAGAAGTGGCTTCGCAATTTCTTTCAAAGGGAAGTATGGTAATGATTGAAGGACGGCTCAAGAGCAGAACTTGGCAGAACCAGCAAGGCCAAAATCAAAAAACCACCGAGGTGATTTCCGACAGATTACAATTGGGTCCCAGAAGCGCGGGATTTAATAAAGGAGCCGCGGCGCAGCCGGTTTCTCAAAAGGAAGGTTTTTCTGCCGACAGGCAGGGGGTTGACGCGGCGCCGCAAACAGACCTTCCGCAAATAGATATTAACGAAGAAGAAATAAAATCCGAAGATTTGCCGTTTTAAAAATATGACACAACAGTGTTTTTTCTGCTCGCAAAATTTAAAATATATTGATTATAAAGAAGCCGACTTGCTTAGACGGTTTGTTTCATCGCAGGCGAAAATCATAGATCCGAAACACACGAGCACTTGCGCAAAACATCAAAGAATGCTCGCTCAGTCCATAAAAAGGGCCAGATTTTTAGGACTGCTTCCTTTTGTAAGGCGGTAAATAATGAATTTCATTTCGTATAAAAAATGTCACAACGCGTAACATTTTTTCATTTAGTTCCCTCGCCGCAAATAAAACAAAGTTTTCTTTGCGGTCTCGCTGCCAAATGTAAAAATTCCAATATTAGAAGGACGTTTATTTTAATTGCGGCTTTTTTAATCGGCGTCATCGGAATTGGCTGGCTTTTTTCAAGAATTTACGGCAATCCGTCAATTTTATATTTTGCGGTTGTTTTCAGTTTGCTGATGAATGTTATTTCTTTTTGGTATTCGGATAAAATCGTTTTGGCGATGACAAAAGCCAAACCGGTTGAAAAGAAAAATTATCCCGAACTTTTTAAAATTGTAGGGGAATTGGCGAAAAAAGCCGTTTTGCCCGCGCCTAAAATTTATATTATTGATGAAGCTCAACCTAACGCTTTCGCAACCGGAAGAAATTCAAAACACGCCGCGATTGCGGTTACAACGGGATTACTTCAAAGATTGAACGCAAAAGAATTAGAAGGCGTGCTTGCGCATGAATTGTCTCATATTGCCAATCGCGACATTCTAATTTCAACAATTGTCGTGGTTTTGGTCGGTTTTATTTCAATTGTTTCGGATATCTTTTTAAGAAGCGCGTTTTTCGGCGGCTTTAGAAATAGAGATAATGAAAGGGGAGGCAATCAAATTTTTGCCGTTGTCGGAATTATTTTGGCGATTGTCGCGCCGATTTCGGCCATGCTTATCCAATTGGCGATATCAAGAAAAAGGGAATTTTTGGCCGATGCTTCGGGCGCGGTTTTGACCAAAAATCCTTCAGGTCTTGCTTCGGCTTTGGAAAAAATTTCCGCAAGCGCGATTCCGATGAAAATAGCCAATAACGCCACCGCGCATCTATGGGTGGACAACCCCTTTAAGGGGGCTAAACTTTCCGGCATTGCCAAGCTTTTTATGACTCATCCGCCGGTTGAAGAAAGGATAAAGGCCTTGGAGGCATTGAAATTTTGAAAAAGCGCGCATTATTGCGCGTCCTTTGTGGTATAATATTTACGGATGGCGGAAAGTATTAAACAATTAAAAAACGAAATTAAGCGATTAGTCAGTTTAACTGAAAAGAAAGATAAGGAAATTGTGCGTCTTCAAATGGCGGCTGACCGTGATTTTTTGACAGGCCTTTATAACCGTCAGGGTTTTGTCAGGGAGGCGTGGAAATTTTTAAACGAAGCCGGGCATGCGGTCCACGCGAAAAAAGAAAAAAGAAAAGGGTTTAA
Source organism: Patescibacteria group bacterium (assembly GCA_038057075.1). Taxonomy (GTDB): domain Bacteria; phylum Patescibacteriota; class Minisyncoccia; order UBA6257; family UBA9933; genus DAHWFZ01. The sequence continues at coordinate 50,183 of JBBUDV010000006.1, read as the reverse complement.
TATTAAAAATTTTTCTTTGATTTTTATAGACATAGACGATCTGAAAAAAGTCAACGACATTTACGGCCATAAATCGGGTGATAAATTATTAAAATCGGCGGCCGAGATATTCTCCAATTCAGTCAGGGAATTTGATGTTGTCGCCCGATGGGGAGGAGATGAATTTATTATCGGTTTATTGGATGCTTCCGAAAATGAAGCGTATAAAGTCGCGGCTAAAATGAAAGATAAATTGGCCAGATTGCGGATTCCCGAAGTTAAGGAAAAAAGGAAATTTACAGCGAGTTTCGGCGTGATTTCGGCTATTAGTAAAAGACGCAAGGAAGAAATTTTCAATTTATATGAACTTATTGAAAGAGCGGACATCGCGATGTATCAAGCCAAGAAAAACATGGGTAAAAATTTTATAATGGCGCTGTAAAAATATTACGAAGCGAACCAAATGAAAAAATATGGGCGAAATTATCAATTTCCAACCGGAAAAACAAAAAGAAATTGACGTAAAACATTTGGAAGAATTACGTGATTTTTTGTACGAACAAAAAGAAAAAAGGAAAGACCCTCATTTTGATTTTATTGACGTTGATAAATTAACTGACGGCGATTTGATGATTTTTGATAAATTAAAAAAGCATAATCTTACCAATAAAGAATTTGAGGAATACCGCAATCACATAAAAAATTATTTAAATGAACAGGAAAATCAAAAAGGCAATAATTTTAAGCCGCAAGACGACTCCCGTTCCAATTTTGAAGCGATGATTTCAAATAAAATGGTTGAAGAAGAATATTTTAGGAGGCATCCCGAAAAACGCGCTGCTTAAGAATCAACATGTAAAATCCGCCTTATGGGCGGATTTTATTGGCGGAGGGTACAGGATTTGAACCTGTGATGCCTTTCGGCATATCCGCTTTCCAAGCGGACGCACTAGACCACTATGCGAACCCTCCAGGATAAACTAATAACTAATAACCTATAACAGATAATTTATAATCAACTTCTTAAAATATAACGCATTACGGCAATTTATCAAGATTGAACATTAAAAATAAATGGATTATAATTTTATTTAATGATTGAAAAGCTTCAAAAAATCCGGCAGGAATTTATAAAAGAAATTGACGAAATCAGAAATTTTAAGGATTTTGGAAAAATTCGCGTTAAGTATCTGGGCAGGAAAAGCGAATTAACCGAAATTTTGGGCTCGCTCAAGAATTTATCCGTTGAAGAGCGCCGCGAAATCGGCGCCAAGGCAAATGCCATAAGAAAGGAAATTCAGGATTTGGTTCAGGAAAAAATTGACGACCTTAATTACAGGCGTTCATTAATGGCGCCGGTTTTGGATATCACCAAGCCGGCTAAAAAAATTGAATCAGGCCATATTCATATATTGGCGAAAGTTGAAGATGAAATGAATCAGATATTTTCTTCAATGAATTTTTCCATTGTTGAAGGTCCGGAAGTTGAGAATGAGCAATATAATTTTGACGCGTTAAATATTCCGCAAAATCATCCGTCGCGGGAAATGTGGGATACTTTTTGGCTTAAGCAGGCGAAAACCAAAAACCGACTGCTTTTAAGAACTCACACCAGCCCGGTTCAAATAAGATATATGGAAAAGTATAATCCGCCTTTTCAGATAATCGCGCCGGGAAGGGTTTTTAGATATGAAGCGACTGATGCTTCCCATGAAATAAATTTTTATCAGTTGGAGGGTTTAATGGTTGGCAAAGATGTTTCGCTGGCAAATTTCAAATTTGTCATTGAAGAATTTTTCAAAAAGTTTTTTAAGGGGCAAAAAATAGAATTTCGGTTTAGGCCGAGTTATTTTCCATTCGTTGAACCGGGGGTTGAGGTTGATATTAAACTGGATAAAGGCGGTTGGCTGGAAGTGATGGGAGCGGGCATGGTGCATAGAAACGTTTTTGACGCGGTAAGATACAATTCGAACGAATGGCAGGGGTTTGCCTTTGGGATGGGCATAGACCGTTTGGCGATGATTAAATACAAAATTCCGGACATCAGATTGTTTTATTCGGGTGATTTAAGATTTATCAAACAATTTTAATCCCTCACCCTTCAAAGATAAAAAAATTTAAAAGGCAGGGGGTAAAAAATGATAATAAATTAAAACTTCAATTATTCCATTTTATAAATTTTAATAAATTTATAAAATAAATATTTGAAGGGTGAGGGATGAAATTCAGCTATAAATTATTAAAAAAATTAGTTCCGCAGATAAAAGGTAAAAAAGAGCTTTCTGAAAAGTTGGCTCTTTACGCTTTTGAAATTGATAGTTTTAAGGGCAATGCGATTGATATAAAACTTCCGCCAAACAGGTATGACGCCGCCGGCCATATCGGGCTTGCGCGGGAAATTTCCGCGGCTTTAGGCAGGAAATTCAAATACAATTTATCGGAAATTCAGAAACATAAAACCAGGGCAAAAGCGAATTTCAGAGTTGAGATTAAAGACAAAAAATTGTGTTCCAGATATATGGCTCAATATTTTGATTTGGGCAAGATGAAAAAGACGCCCGTGTGGATGAAAAACATTTTAATTAATTGCGGAATGCGGCCTATTAATACGATAGTGGATATTATGAATTATGCGATGCTTGAAACTGGCCAGCCCATACACGCGTTTGACTACGATAAATTAGGCGTTAAAGATAAGAAGTCGGGGATAAAGAAAATTGTCGCGCGAAAGGCGAAAGGCGGGGAGAAAATCACGACTTTGGACAATCAGCATATTAATCTAAATAAAGATATTTTAGTGATAGCTGACGAGAAAAAATCGTTGGCGATCGCGGGAATTAAAGGCGGCAAGCTGGCTGAAGTCGGAATGAATACAAAAAGAATTGTGGTGGAATCGGCCAATTTTGATTCCGCCAATATCTATTCAGGTTCAAGAAAATTAGGGCTTATAACCGATGCCTCAATGAGATTTTCCAGAGGGATAAGTCCTGAACTCGCCAAAAATGGGCTTATCAGAGCAGGGGAACTGCTTAAAGAATTATGCGGAGCCGCGGAAGGAGTTTTAATAGACGTTTATTCCAAAAAACAGCCGGCGAAAATTTTGAAATTTGAAGTTGAAAAATTCAACAAATTTATCGGCGCTGATTTTGGTTTAAAAACAATCCGAAAATATTTGGAACTTTTGGATTTTAAAATAATTAAGACATTGGCCAATTCCGATTTTTTGGTCAAGGCGCCCGCCGTAAGAACTGATATTAAAAATCCGGAGGATTTATTTGAAGAAGTTGTCCGTCTTTACGGGTATAACAAATTAAAAGCCAGAGCGCCGCGCCTCCATATTGTTTCTTCCGGTTTTGAGGATAAAATTGTTTTAAAAGACAAGATAAGAAAAGTTTTGGCCGGTTTGGGATTAAACGAAGTTTATAATCATTCTTTTACGCCCGCAAATAATTTTTTTAAGGCCAAAAATTATCGTCTGGTTGAATTGGAAAATCCGATAAGCAAGGAATATGAGTATTTAAGGCCCAATCTGGCAGTCAATCTTATTAAAAACATTGATGATAACGGCAGATTTTTTGGCGAAATCCGGATTTTTGAATTGGGGAAAGTATTTTTCAAATCAGGGGAATCAAACAAGATAAACGAACTTTTTTCCGCGGGAATAGTTTTGGCTTCAAAGACGGAAGAAAAATTATTTGAATTAAAAGGCGTTCTCGCGGAATTATTTAAAAGAGTCGGTTTGGTTGATTTTGATTTTTTGGAAATAAGTGATTCCGATTGGATAAAGGATTTTACGGAGGGATATTTGAAACAGGGCGAGATTTTAAAGATTGAATCCAAAGAAAAACAAATCGGATATTTGGGCAAGTTAAAATCATCGGGGGATTTGGCTGATTGGAAAATCGCGGTTGCGGAGTTTGATTTGGAAGGGTTGCTGAAACTTGTTGAAGGCGAACATGAGTATTTGCCTCTCTCAAAATATCCTTCAATGATGCGCGACATTTCAATTTTGGTTGATAAAACGGCTAAAGTGGGGAATATAATTCAATCAATACAAACTGCCGATTTGAAACATATTGACGACGTTGATTTGATGGACGAATACGAGGGGGAAAAAATCAACGATAAAAGGAGTTTGACTTTCAGAATTGTTTTTCAGGCGCCGGACAAAACTTTGACGGATAAAGAAGTTAATAATGAAATGGTAAAGATAGAAGCAGTTTTGAGAAATGAATTTGGAGCGGACATCAGATAAAGGGCTTTGTATGAATTTTCAAGGCGACAGCCGCAGAAAATTCATCTACAAAACCTTAACCCAGCACCTATTTTAAATAAAATAGGTGCTGGGTGCTCAATGTTGTAAAATAATTTTATTTCAGCATTGAGCTTCATAAAATTATTACAACATTGGCATGATAATAACCCCCCATCTTTTGGCCGGAGCCGCAATCGGCTCACAAACTGATAATTATTGGCTCGCGGCTGTTTTGGCTTTGATAAGCCATTTTATTTTAGACGTTATTCCTCACGCGGAATACGATATTCCGGCTTTAAAGCGTAAAATCAAAGGCAGGAGAAAGTTGTTTTTTGATTTGGCTAAGATCGGCGTTGATTTTTCGCTTGGATTTTTAATGATTATTTTTTTAACTAAAAATTATACTGATGTGAGTTATATTTTGACTGGAATGTTTTTTGGGATTTTGCCGGACATTTTCAGTTTTCTGGGTTTTGTTTTTAATTTCCGATTTTTAAAAACGCTTTATAAATATCATACCGCGCTTCATTTTTTCAGAAAGATGAGTATTCATAAATGGATTGGATATGCCAGCCAGATTGTGGTTGTTTTAGCCGCGATTTGGGTGATAAAATAGTTGCGATTTTATTGATTTTTTATTATATTTTATTAAATCGGCCTGGTTGCTAAGTGGTAAAGCGAGGGTCTGCAAAACCCTTATGCGGGAGTTCGATTCTCCCCCAGGCCTCGTATTTTTGCCCGGGTGGCGGAACTGGTTATACGCGAAGGACTTAAAATCCTTTGTTCGCAAGGACATGTGGGTTCGACTCCCACCCCGGGCACCACACAAATAAAAAACATCCTTTTCAGGATGTTTTTTATTTGTGTTTGTTTTCTTCTTCTATTAAAATCTTTTCTATTTTGGCGGCCTGGGCTATTCCCGTATCAATTTTAAATCTTATATTCGGGAGCATATTAATTCTAATTTTTTTTCTTAAAAGGTGATAAAGATAATTATGCTTGGCGTTGAGCTCCTTTAAAACTTCTTCGCTTTTTTCAAAGGGGATGACGCTGAAATTTACAATGGCGATTTCAAAATCATTTGAGGTCTCAACCTCTGTTATGGTTACCAACGCGTTTGGGAATTCCAATTCTTTTATTATTATTTTCGCCAATTCCTCGCGTATTAAACTGTTAAGGCGTTCCTTGCGTTGCTTCATTGGTTATTTTTTAGGAGCTTCAACAATTAAGCGGTCGCCGACAATTATTATTGTTACCGATTCAATCATAATGCCGCCTTCGTTAGGCGAAAGGATTTGATTAACTTCCTGCTTAAACGATTTTAAGCTGGTTATTTTGCCGGAGCCGATTTCTTCATTCTGCCTTAAAATTTTAACTGATATGTTCTTTTTAAGCGTTCCGCTTGCGACTTTTCCGCCAACTAATTGTTTTTTGTCTTTTTGGCTGAAAATTGAAAGAATTTCTATCTCGGCCAAAGGCGCCGGTTTTTCAATCGCTTCCATTTCTTTTTCAATCATTTGAATAATTTCATAGATGATTTTACTGGTGACGATTTTTATTTCTCGGGCGCGAGCCAGATTTTCAGCGGCTTTGGTTGTTTTGACGTTAAAGCCGATTATTATGGAGTTATTGTCGCCGGCGGATTTTACGTCGCCATCGGTGATTTCGCCGACTTGTTCTTCCAGAACGTTAATTTTGATTTTTTCTTGATTAAGGTTTTTGACGATTCCGCTTAACGCTTCCAAAGAGCCGCTTACGTCCGCTTTAATAATGAGATTCAATTGAGGCCTGGTTTCTTTTGTTTTAATTTCGGCTTTGGGCCGGATTGTGATTTCTTTTTTAGTTTCAGTTTTGGAAAGCGCGATTTCTCCCGTCATGAATTCTTCGCCGATTTCGGGCAATGTTTCAAAACCCAAAATCAAGGCCGGAGCCGAGGGTTCAAGCTGGCTTACCGGTTCTCCAATGAAGTTTCCCAAGGACTTTATCTTTCCGCAGGCGGTTTTAGTCGCAATGTGGTTTCCGACTTTTAAAATGCCGTTTTCAATTATCGCCGAGGCGGTAATGCCTCTACGGCTGTCCAGTTTGGCTTCAATAATAATTCCTTTTGCCGAAACATCGGGGTCGTAAGTCAAATTTTCCAATTCCGCGGCCAATAAAATTAAATCTAAAAGTTCGTTAATGCCTTCTCCGCTTTTGGCGGAAATTTTATGCCAAGACACGTTGCCGCCCGCGCCTTCCAAAAAAACGTTATTTTGCATCAAATCGTTTTTGGTTTTTTCAATATCGGCGTTGGGTTTGTCTATTTTATTTATTGCAACGATAAACGGCGTTTTTGTTTCGTTTAAGATATTGATTGATTCTTTTGTCTGCGGTTGAACGCTATCATCAGCGGCCACGACCAAAATTGCCAAGTCCGCGATTTTGGCTCCGCGGGCTCGCATTTTTGAAAACGCCTCGTGTCCGGGAGTATCTATAAAGGTAATTTTTTTACCCTCGTGTTTAATTTCATAAGCTCCGATTGATTGCGTAATTCCGCCGGCTTCTTTAGCGGCCAAATTTGTTTTCTTAATGTTGTCCAATAAAGTGGTTTTTCCGTGGTCAACATGGCCCATTACAACGACAATCGGCGGGCGGGTTATTAAGTTTTTTCCCTGATTTTGCGCCATTTTGTAAAGGTATCAAAGAAGACCTTTAAAATCAAGAAAAATAAGCTGAATTTACCTTGTTTTTCAGCTATTGACTTTTAATTTGAAGTTTGTTATATTATTGTTAACATCACCTAATGAAGTCCTTAAAAACGCCCCCTTAAAAAGAAGCGTTTGATACTTAAGGGTTAGAGTTGATGGTTGTCGTCTTTCATAGCCTACGGGGTACAGGACGATAATAAAGCACTTTAAAAATTAATTGTTTTAAGATTTTGGATGGTCGTCACAGCGGGCCAAACGAAGCAGTATGTTAACAGCTGGCTGTCCCCTCATAAACGATTCCCGGTTTTGGGGATAGAGAAACAGGGATATACGTGGCCACTACAGCGCCAGTGGCCGCGAAGAACACAAGGCGTACCCCTGCCAACGGAGTTTGGCAGGGGTCTTTTATTTTATAAAGAATCAAATTATCTTTGCTATCTTTAAAGATAGCGCGGGAAATATTAAAAAACACTGATATACTTAAGTATATCAGTGTTTTGCTTGCTATATAAATCTTTTTATCATCACTATTTTATACGCTTCGGGGAATTCTTTTTGAAGCTCTGAAATTTTTTGAATAACCACGCCGGAGGCGCTGCTGTTATTAGTGGCATGTATTATTTCGTCATTGCCGAGATAAATTCCCAGATGGCCAATATAAATTTTTCTATTTGGGAATAAATCATGTCTGTAATGGCCGCGATTTCCTTCAAAAAATATCAAATCAGCCGGTTTGGCTAGTTCCAAATTTTTTATTTCTTGGCCTGGAGCAACGGCTTGAAGAACTGAAGAGCGGGGGAGTTCAATTTCTATTTGCTTAAAAACGTGTTGGACAAAAGAGGAACAATCAAATGCCAACGCCCCATTATTTTGTTCCAGATAAGCGCCGTATTTATAGGGAGTTCCGATTAAACCTTTTGCGATTTCTATGAGTTTGGAGATTTTTTCTCTATTATCCATTGTTGCGGGGGTAGGAATTGAACCTACTGCCTCAAGGTTATGAGCCTTGCGAGCTACCGATGCTCTACCCCGCGGGTATATATTAAATGATAATCACTTATTAGTAAAGAGTTTAATTTTTTATTTTCTTGAAAAATCAAAACAGGTTGGGTTATACTTAATAAATGAAAGTCGGCGTAGCTGCCTCTGTAGTTCAACGGTTAGAACAGAGCACTCATAACGCTCAAACAATGGTTCGACTCCATTCTGAGGCACAAAAAAATTATTAGTTTTTAAACATGCGTCAATCACAACTTTTTACTAAAACCAGACGCGAGGCGCCGAAAGACGAGGAGGCAATAAACGCCCAGCTTTTAATTCGCGGCGGATTTGTGGATAAATTAATGGCCGGCGTTTACACGTTTTTACCTCTTGGCTTCAGGGTTTTTAAAAAAATAGAAAATATCATCCGCGAGGAAATGGCGGACTTGGGCGCGCAGGAAATTTTGATGCCGTCTCTTCAGCCAAAAAGCAATTGGGAACAGACCGAAAGGTGGAAAACCTATGATTCACTTTTTAAATTCACCAGTTTTTATTCAAAAATTGATTACGCGCTCGGGCCGACTCATGAAGAAATAGCGGCTCCATTGCTTAAAAAATTCATATTTTCCTATAAGGATTTGCCGACCGCGGTTTTTCAAATTCAGAACAAATTTAGGGACGAAAAAAGGGCAAAATCAGGCCTTTTAAGAGGCAGGGAGTTTTTTATGAAAGACCTTTATTCGTTTCACAGGGACGAAAAGGATATGGAAGAATATTATGAAAGAGCGAGCAAGGCGTATGAAAGGATTTTTAAGAAACTCGGTTTGGGCGATTTGACACATTTAACGTATGCGTCCGGAGGAAGTTTTTCAAAATATTCTCATGAATTTCAAACATTGGCGGAAACCGGAGAAGATACGATTTATCTTTGCGAAAAATGCGGGGTTGCGGTTAATAAAGAAATTATTAATGAACAAAATGTTTGTCCGCAATGCGGCAATAAAAATTTAAAGGAAAAGCGGGCGATTGAAGTCGGGAACATTTTTAAACTCAAAACTAAATATTCAAAACCGTTTAATCTTGTTTATAAAGACGCGGATGGAAAAGAACAGGACGTTATAATGGGCTGTTACGGCATCGGGCTTAACCGAATTATGGGAACCATCGCCGAGGTTTATCATGACGATAAAGGCGTTATTTGGCCCGAGTCCGTGGCGCCGTTTCATATTCATCTTATAAATCTTAAGCCGGAAAATGAAAAGGTCTCGGGGTTTGCCGAAGAAGTTTATGTTGATTTGAAAAAATCGGGAATTGAAGTATTATATGATGACAGAAAGGAAACGAGCGCGGGCGAAAAATTCGCGGACAGCGATTTAATCGGCATTCCGTTAAGGGCGGTAATCAGCGAAAAAACCGGAGAGAAAATAGAAATTAAAAAGAGAAACGAAGAAAAAATTAAATTAGTGAGCGGAAAGGAATTAATTAAAACAATTACCAATTTCTAATTACCAAGTACCATTTTATGTTCAATTATTTCAAAAAAGACGTGGGACTTGATTTGGGCACGGCCAATTCTCTTTTATATATTAAGGAAAAAGGAATTATGGCGGACGAGCCGTCAGTCGTCGCTATCAATAATAAGACCGGTCAGATTGTGGCTATCGGACATGAAGCCAAAAAAATGATTGGCAGGACCCCGGCTCATATTTCCGTCATAAAGCCGCTTATCAATGGCGTTATTTCGGATTTTGAGATGACCCAGGAATTGATACGCTATTTTTTAAAAAAAACAAACAGCAGAGGCGTTTTTAATTATTATCGCGCTGTAATCGGCATTCCGCCGAATTTGACCGAGGTGGAAAGAAAATCCGTTGAGGATGCGGTTATAACCGCGGGAGCAACCAGGGCCTATCTTATTGAAGAACCGCTGGCAGCGGCTTTGGGCGCGCGGCTTCCGATTGAAGAAGCGTCAGCGACGATGTTGGTTGACATCGGCGGCGGAACAACGGATATAGCCGTCATTTCAATGAACGGAACCGTTATCTCCAAGAGTTTGAAAATCGCGGGCGACAAATTTAACGACGATATCGTTAAATTTATGAGAGACGAATTCAAGCTTGTTATTGGCGAACCGACCGCCGAAGAAGTAAAAAAAGCGGTGGGTTCGGCCATTCCGCTTGATGAAAAACTGGAAATCGCCGTCAGAGGCAGGGAAATGACCACCGGTTTGCCCAAGGAAATTATTTTAAAAAATACTCAAGTGAGAGCCGCGATTTCAAAATCATTGCGTTTAGTGACTGATTCCATAAAGGAAATCATTGAAAAAACGCCGCCCGAATTGGTTGGCGACATTCTTGAAAAGGGAATTTTTCTTTGCGGTGGCGGAAGTTTGCTTAGGGGGCTTGACGAGTTGATTGAAAAAGAAATTGCGGTGTCTGTGACGGTGGTTGACGACCCTTTGACCGCGGTTGTGCGGGGCACGGGCATTATCGCGGAAAACATTGATAATTATTCCCATTTATTCACATTGCCATTGAAGCCGTTGGACATTAATTAAAAATCTACAAATAACAAATCTGTATAAATATACAAATAGATTCGTAAATTAGTAAAAGATTGGTTATTAGTAGATTCAGCGAAGCATGAAAAAATGGATTTTAATCGGAGTGGCCGCCGCATTTCTGTTCCTGACTTTTTTCAGCGGTTTTTTCGTCAAGAAAAATTATTTGAGCGCAACGGTTTATTTTCTGTTTGATTATTTCAAAACGGATTTATATAAAGAAAATCTCTCCTTAAAAATTGAAAACGAGAATTTAAAAGCTCAATTGCAGAAGTTACATATTTTTAAATTGGGGAATACGGATTTACAAAATGATTTAACAGGAAGATATTTAGCCACAAAAGTTTTTTCAACATACCCATTTAACGTTAAAAGTATTTTAACGATTGATAAGGGTCTGAAAGACGGCGTTAAAAAAGAAATGCCGGTTGTTTTAAACGGCGAAGTGTTTATTGGAAAGGTAATTGACGTTTCGCAAAATTTCGCTTCAGTTAGAACCGTTTTTGACCCCGATTGGCAGATTCCGGTAAAAATAGGCGAAAACAAGATTAATGGCCTTTTCAACGGCGGAAACGACCCTAAAATCGCCTTAATTGAAAAACCGGTAAAGGAAGGAGACGCCGTTTTTTTGTCCTCAAAAGATTTTCCTTTGCATCTGAAAATCGGGAATATAAGCCAGATTAGGGAAGAATCAGGAGGAGTTTTTAAAGAAGCCGTTATTAAAATGTCTTATAATATAAACGAACTGGAAAACGTTTATTTGGTTCGTTAAATTTTCTTTGAAAGGCACGGGGTTGACTGTCTATTTTTTATCAATATAATTGATATGTTATGAGCGATGAAATTAAAAATACAAGTCAAAATGAACCGGTTGAGCCCGGGAAAACCGAGGAATCAACGGATTTTGACAAAATAAAAAAAGAACGCGACGAATATCTGGACGGCTGGCAAAGAGCGCGGGCGGAGCTTATAAATTATAAAAAAGACGAGGCGAAAAGGTTTGAGATATTCAGAAATTTCGCCAATGAAATGATTATCAGGGATTTGATTGTGATTTTGGATAGTTTTGACCTTGCGATAGTGGCATTGGAAAAAGAGGGTAAGGCGGAAAAAGGGATGTATTTGATAAAGTCGCAGATTGAAGACGCGCTCAAAAATTACGGTTTGGAAAAATTAATCGTGTCCGTCGGGCAAGTATTTGACCCCGCGTTTCACGAAGCGGTGGCGACTATTGAATCCGACAAATTGTCCAATACTATTATTGAAGAGGTGGAAAGAGGATATACGCTTGGAGGAAAATTAATAAGGCCCGCGAGGGTTAAAGTGGCGAAGTAAAATTATGGCAAAAATATTAGGCATTGATTTGGGAACAACAAATTCGGCGATGGCGGTTATTGAAGGAGGCGAGCCGAAAATTTTGGAAAACCACGAGGGAATGAGAACTACGCCGTCAATCGTGGCGATTTCTAAAGCCAATGAAAGATTGGTTGGCGTTTTGGCGAAGCGGCAATCCGTCGTCAATCCCAAAAACACGATTTTTTCAGTCAAAAGATTAATCGGCAGAAAATTTGACGACCCCGAAGTTCAGCGCGACAAGGCCTGGCTTTCTTACGATATTCAGAAATCGGCGACCGGCGGCGTTGAAGTTAAAATGGGCGATAAGTGGCACACGCCCGAGGAAATTTCCGCGATGATATTGGCGAAGCTTAAAGCGGACGCGGAGGCAAAAACCGGAGAAAAAATAGAAGAAGCGGTAATCACCGTGCCCGCTTATTTTGACGATTCGCAAAGGCAAGCCACCAAAAACGCCGGAGAAATCGCGGGGCTTAAAGTAAAAAGAATAATCAACGAACCGACCGCGGCGGCTTTGGCTTACGGATTGAACAAACAAAAAAACGAAAAAATAGCCGTTTATGATTTTGGCGGCGGTACTTTTGACGTTTCGGTTTTGGAAATTGGCGATGACGTAGTTGAGGTTAAATCAACCGGAGGCGACACTCATTTGGGCGGCGACGATTTTGACAAAAAAATAATGGAATTTTTAGTGAGTGAATATAAAAAGCGTGAAGGTATTGATTTATCCAAGGACCCGTTGGCTTTACAACGGCTTAAAGAAGCGGGCGAGCGCGCCAAACATGAGCTTTCAACAGCGGTTGAAACGGAAATAAATTTGCCTTACGTCACATCAGACGCTTCGGGACCGAAACATTTTCTAATGAAAATGACGAGAGCAAAATTGGAGGATTTGATTAGGGAATATGTTGACCGCTCAATAGAGATAGTCAAAAAAGTGGTTTCCGAATCGGGATTTAAAATTTCTGACATTGATGAAGTGATTTTGGTCGGCGGTCAGACAAGAATGCCTTTGATAAACGAGGCGGTAAAAAATCTTTTTGGCAAAGAGCCGCATAAAGGAATTAATCCCGACGAGGTTGTCGCGGTCGGCGCGGCCGTCCAAGCCGGAATTTTTCAAGGAGACGTTAAAGACGTTTTGCTTTTGGACGTAATTCCGCTTTCATTTGGCATTGAGACATTAGGCGGAATTTTTACCACGATTATTGAAAAAAATATGACTATTCCGGCGACGAAGTCACAGGTGTTTTCAACGGCCGCGGATAATCAGACATCGGTTGAAATTCATATTCTTCAAGGCGAAAGGCCTATAGCGAAAGATAACAGGACTTTGGCAAGATTTATTTTGGACGGCATTCCGCCGTCGCCGAGAGGGGTTCCACAAGTAGAAGTTTCTTTTGACATTGATGCCAACGGCATTTTGAATGTTTCGGCGAAAGATAAAGCGAGCGGTAAAAGTCAGTCAATAAGAATTGAGGCGTCAACGCAACTTTCAAAAGAGGAAATTGAAAAATTAAAAAACGAGGCGACGGCGCATTCTGAAGAAGATAAGAGAAAAAAAGAATTGGTTGAAACAAAAAATCAGGCGGAACAAACGATTTATATGTCTGAAAAGGCGGTAAAAGACGCAGGAGACAAAATTTCCCAAGAAATAAAAGAATCCGTCAACGCGAAAATAGAAGCGTTAAAATCCGTCCTGAGCTTGCCGAAGGACGGCGAAGATATTGAAGCGATAAAATCAAAACTTCAGGAACTTTCAAACGAGCTTCAAAAAATCGGCCAATCAATGTATAATAAAAATAATGACGGAAATCCAGCTTCTTGACAAAAAAACTTCTCTTGAACATCCTGGGTCTATATCAATTAAAATAATTGTTCTTTGGATTTTGGGCATCGCGGCGGCTTTCGCGTTCGGCTGGTTTTTAAAGGACTTTTTTAGAACAACCGATTGGAACGCTCTTTTTTGGGCAAGCGTTTTGGGTTTGGTATTTTCAATAATTTTTCTTCTCCAGACGTTTTTTACAAGGCAAAACAGCGCTTCGGCTTTCATTTTGGTTCTTGAAAGTTTGGCGATGGTTATTACTTTTATCACCGAGTCGCTGGTTATTTTGTCCTTTTCCGTTATTATTTTTGCGGTTTTATATTGGGGCAACTACAGCGGCAGAAAGGTTCTTGAAAATAATATGAAAATAAATTTTTGGGAAACCAGCCGGGCGGTTTTGCCCAAAGCAGTTGCGGCCTTCGCGCTTTTATTCGGCGGTCTGATGCCGTTTTATTCGGCCGTAGCCGACCAAGACAGATTTCCGGTTTCGCCTTTTTTGTTTCGTGAAGTTATGTCGTCCGGCGATTTTATAATTAATAAATTTTTGCCCGGGTTTACTATATCTTCTACTCTTGAAGAAATAGCGTTAAAAACTTCAGAACAAAGTTTAAACCGGCTTCCCGGCGCGGAAAATTTGTCTAAAACCGCCAAACAGCAAATAATCGGTAAAAGCGCTTCCGAATTTTACGACAGAGTGTCTTCTTTTTTGGGAATTAAAATAAATCCAAAAATGAATATTCCAGATTCACTTTATCAGATTGCCAGAGAAAAATTTTTAAACTTATCTGAGAGAGGCAAACAAATTGTTTTCGCAATAATTGGGCTTTTGATTTTTTTGACCATTGAAGCGATAAGTTGGCCGTTAAGATCGGTGATATCTATTTTAACTTTTGTGATTTATGAGATTTTGTTGGCAATCGGCTTTGCCAGAATTTCTTTGGAACAACGGAGTAAGGAAACTATAATTGTATAAATGAAAAACAGAAAACTAAAAATGAAAAACGAAAATTAAAAGTTAAAAATAAGAAAATCCCAAAATACTTTTTAATTTTTATATTTTACTTTTTAATTTGAAACATGAATTATTACAAAATTTTAGGTATTGAAAAAAACGCCACGCAAGACGACATAAAAAAAGCGTATCGTAAGCTGGCGCATAAATATCATCCTGACAAACCGGGCGGCGACGAGAAAAAATTTAAAGAATTAAGCGAAGCGTATCAGATTTTATCCAATCCTCAAAAACGGAATCAGTACGACCAATTCGGCAGGGTCTTTGAGGAACAGTCTTCCGGCGGCGCTCAAGGCAGTCCATTCGGCGGCTGGGATTTCGGTCAAGGCGGGCCCTTCGGCGGCGCTCAAGGCGGGTCTTCTGGTTTTAATTTTGATTTTGGCGGAGGAGGAGCCGCGGATATCGGTGATATTTTTGACGCGTTTTTTGAAGGTTTGGGCGTAAAGGAGCAAAGGCGGACTTATAAGCACGGTTCCGATATCCAATTGATTCAAGAAATAAGTTTGGAAGAGGCGTTTTCCGGCACGGAGGAAAAAATCAAATATAAAGTTGATGTCAGATGCGTTAAATGCAGCGGCTTGGGCCATGAACCGAAATCCGGATTTTCCACGTGTTCGGTTTGCGGGGGCAGAGGCGAAATAAAAGAAAATCGGAACACTTTTTTCGGCAGTTTTACGCAGGTTAAAATGTGTTCCGGCTGTTTTGGCTCGGGTCAGACGCCCAATAAAATTTGCGATTCTTGCAAAGGCAGGGGAGCCGTGAAAGGAGAAAAGGAAACGACAATCAAAATTCTGCCCGGCGTGTCCGACAATCAGATAATAAAAATCAAAGGCGGCGGAGAAGCCGGAGAAAGAGGAATGGAAGAAGGGGATTTATTTATTATTATCAGGATTAAGTTTCATAAAATTTTTTCCAGACAAAGTGACGATTTGATAATTGAAAAGGAAATCAGTTTAATCGCGCTTTTACTTTATTTTGCCGGCGTCAGAGAATTTGAGATTCCCGTTATTTCGGGCGGAAAAATAAAAGTGAAAATACCGGCGGATTTTGAGATTAACCGGTTTATCAGAATTTCCGGCGAAGGAATGCCTCATTTCAACCGGAGTGGCCGAGGCGATTTATTGCTTAAACTTAAAGTTAAAACTCCTAAAAAAATCAGCGGCGCGGCTAAAAAACTTTTAGAGGATTTGGAAAAAGAAGAAGAATAAAAAATGTCACGAAACGTAACATTTTTTCATTTGGTTCTCTCGCCACAAATAAAACAAAGTTTTCTTTGTGGACTCGCTGCCAAATGTAATAAATAGCGGCAAGTAATCTTAAAAACATATGAAAATCAGGCATTTTTTAATTCTTATTTCCGTCATTATTTTTTTCTCGCTCATTCAATCGCTTAATATTTCGTTTTTTGGAGTTAAGCCGAATTTTGTTTTGGCGGTTTTTGCGGCGGCTTTGTTTTTTATTCAGGAGATTTGGGAAAGCGTTTTCCTTTTATCAGTCGCGTCATTATTTTTAAAGTTTTCCCCGCATCCCGATAAAGACATTTTGCTTTTTTTCGGGATAGGCGTTTTAACGATTATTATTGCCAGATATTTGCCGTGGCAGCCGCTTATAAACTGCTTGGTTTTGATATTTGTTTATACTTTTATCTTTTATCTTTTATTGTTTCCTTACACGATTATTTCCCGAGTTTTTATTCAAGAAGTTTTATATAATTCATTTGTCGGCAGCGCCGTATTTTTCTTTTTGTCCCGATTAAATTGGGGAGAAAAAAAGTTCGGTAAAATTAATTAATGAATAATCCTGACTACGAAAATCTTATAAATTTGTTAATCAACGACGGTTATCTTAAAACTTCGGAGATAATTGAGGCCTTTAAGGCCGTTGACAGGGCAGATTTCGTTTTGCAAGAAAATAAAACAAGGGCTTATATTAATGAGCCGCTTTCGATTGGCTTTGAGCAGACGATTTCACAGCCGCTTACGGTTGCTTTTATGCTTGAACTTCTTCGTCCCAGAAGCGGCGAAAAAATTTTGGAAATCGGCGCGGGAAGCGGCTGGCAAACCGCCTTGCTCGCGCATATAGTCGGTAAAGAATCTTCAGGGAAAGTTTTTGCGATTGAGAGAATAGCAGAATTGAAAGATATGGCGGAGAAGAATATTTCAAAATGCGATTTTGTAAAAAAAGGAAACGTTGAGATTATTTTAGGCGACGGCTCCAAAGGTTATAAAAAGGAAGCGCCTTTTGACAGGATTATTGTTGCCGCGGCATCCAACGAGATACCCGTTGCCTGGAAAAGACAGCTTAAAATCAACGGCAGAATAGTCGCTCCAATTGAAAACAGCATTGTGGTTATTGATAAAATTGCCAAAAATAAATACGTTAGAAAAGATTATTTTGGGTTCAGCTTCGTGCCTCTGATAAAAGAATAAATTTTATCTGCTAACCTCCGGCTTTTGTAAAGGAAACCGTACGGAGTTCGAGCGGGCAAGGTGTCCGAGACAATAGGTTCTTTAGAATCACCCCTCGGCTCTCTCCAGCGGAGAGCCGGGAGTTTGCCTCTCGGCGCAAAAATCCGCCAAATAGCGGAACCAATCTTTTTGCGCCTCCGAGACATTCTTCAGAATCTATTGTCTCGGACGAGCGAGAACGAGGTCGAGCGCGCTTTTCACGCTGGGAAAAACGACGCGTGTTTTTGTACAAAAGCCGGGGGTTTAGTGCATATATAGCGTTACTAATATATTCATCCAGTACATTATCTTGACAAAATAACGTAAATAACGTATCATTTTGTCATGAAAAAAATAATCCAACCAATTTGGATTTTTTATTTTGGCGTAATATTGTCGGCGTTTTTAGCGCCTAATTTTGCAAACGCCCAGAGTGTTTGCAACCCTTCTTTATTTCCCACGGTTTACACCGGCGGCGCGACGAATATCACCAAAAATTCGGTAACTTTCAGCGGCTCCGTCAATTCGCCTGTGGATTATTGGTCTTGGTTTGAATACAGCGCGAGTGACCAATTTACCAACACTTCAATAATCGGCTACGAATCCCATCGCAGCAATATTTCAATTGTTTCGGCTAATTTAAGAGATCTTCAGCCGAGCACGACTTATTACTATCGGATATTGGCTCAAAATTCATATTGCGATAATAGGATAGTTAAAGGAGGCGCGATGTCGTTTAAAACGCAAAGTTCGGCTTCGGGTATGGCGCCGTTGGTTTTTACAAACCCGGTTTCTTTAATAACCAATAATTCGGTTACGTTAAGCGGCACTGTAAATCCGAATTACAATTACACAACCGCGTGGTTTGAATACGGAACGAGTTATCAGCTTGAATATCTTGTCGGCTATCAGGGAGTCGGGAGCTGGGGAGACAATCAGAAGGTTTACGCTTATTTGCAAAATCTTTCTCCAAACGTAACTTATTATTACCGTATTATTGCTCAAAGTTCTCAAGGCATGTCATACGGTTCTATTTTAACTTTTACAAATCAACTGATTCCGTCAGGAACAGTTCCGTCAATTCCGCCTGCGGCATCAATTTCTGTTCAACCGACTTTGCCGACTCAGCCGTCAATTTTTAACATCGGTTCAACCGTTAAAAAATCGGCTCCAAAAATAACAAATGAAATTATTTTTTTGGACCCGTCAGTTGACAATCAAAATCCGTCCGCAGGACAGGAAATCACTTATATTTTGAATTATAAAAATATCGGCAAAAGTTCTGTTAAAAACGCGTCGCTTAAAATCGTTTTGCCGGGGGAAGTTCAATACCAAAGCTCCAATTTGAAATCCGTTTCAATCGGCAATAATTTGAGTTTTAATCTGGGGACTATAAATCCGCAAGAACAGGGGACTATCAACGTTAAAATTAAAATTAAAAATCTGACAAGAGGCGGTTCCGCTCTGATGTTTGCTTCAACGCTGAATTATAATGATTCAAGCGGCAATTTGCGTTCAGTTGATTCTTATCTGGCCGTGATTATCAAAGAAAGCGCGAGTGTCACGGCTTCACTTTTGGACGTTATCGGCTCGCTGGTTAATAGTTTGTTTTTTGACCTGCTTTTAGGGTTGGCTTTGGGTTACGGCATTTACAATTTCTTTGTTAGAAGCAAAGATACGGACTTGGCGAGTTAGTTAAATGAGTTATAATAAAGAAAAAGGTCGCAAGGATAGTTTTAAAACGCGATGTTAAATTCTAAAGCATTAGGTTTGGCTTTGAGCGTTCTTGCCGGAGGGGTTTGGTTCTTAATGATGGGGTTTTCTCTTTTATCCGGCATGGGTGAAAGAACAGTTATGGCTCTCGGTTCTTATCATCCACTTTTCAGTTATTCTTTCGGCGGTTTGATAATTATCGTTATTGAGCATTTAATCGGAGGGTTTATTGTTGGCGTGATTTTCGCTAAACTTTATAACAGATTTGTTAATCGATAATTATCTTAAAAAATGTCACGAAACGTGACATTTTTTTTATTTACGGACTCGCTGTCAAATGTAAAAGTTATATAAATTAAGTTGAAAATTTAAAAAACTTCTGGTAAACTAAATTGGTAAAATTTAATAGAACACATTTTAATCTATTCCGCAGTAGCTCAGTGGTAGAGCGGCCGCCTGTTAAGCGGTTGGTCGTAGGTTCGAATCCTACCTGCGGAGCCATCTTTCGCTAAAGCTTCAGAATGGCTATGCACTATACATATATTTTATGGAGCTCAAAATCCAAAAATTTTTATTTTGGATATACTGAAGATTTGCGGAAAAGATTTTTGGAGCATAATAAAGGTTTGGTAAAATCTACTTCGCCATATAGACCTTGGAATTTAGTATTTTATAGCGCTTTTGAGAATCAAAAATTAGCAAAGGATTTTGAGCGATATTTAAAAACAGGTTCAGGAAAAGCTTTTGCCTATAAACGATTATTAAATTCTGAAGTTTTAAAGAAAGATTCTTCTAGAGGGGAAAATGGTATTCCGAAACTTTAGTGAAGGATACCTACCCGAGGAGCCAAGATTTTTAACTTTTAAAATCACATCATTGCTGGATGAATTTTGCTACAAAAGTGACAGAGGAATTGGACTTGAACTTTTTGTGTTATAATTTAATTAATGACTAAAAAAGAGCTTATCGAGAAGATTATTCTTTCTCTTATAATTGCATTGCCATTTGCACCAATATTTCCATTTTTACTTCTATTTATTCCCGGCGTGGCAAATTTTGCCCTTAATTTTCCATCAGATCCCTATACAAATCTTTTATTTTGGGGCGGAATTGGACTGATTTTATTTAGCAGTTTTTCCTTTATGATATTGCGGCAAAAGAAAATTACTGCTCTTTTGAGCACCGCGATTATATTTTCATTTTTTTATTCTATAGGGATAGTATTTTCTTTATCGAGCTTATGTGTGCCTGAGGATTTAAGGTGCGGTCAAATAATCTTATATACACTCATTTTTTCTTTAATATCATTGATTTTGATATGGATTATATATTTTATTCTAAAAAATCGAATTTGGACGTACAAAGTATTAATATTCATAACTTTAGGTATATCATTTATTGCGCTAATTTTTGGAGTTTCTTTTTTTATTAGGAGTAATAAATATGTTGTTGCTTATGATTCAAGAAAAATTTCTGATTTGCAAAAAATTCAGAGTAATTTAGAAGTTATGTATAAAGTAAATAATAGTGCTTATCCAGATGCTGAAAAATGGAGTGATTTGCAATCAAAATTTAATAATTTAAATTTAAATAATTTTAATATGCCTAGTGATCCGAAATTGGGAGAAAGTTATGTTTATTGTCTAAGTGACAATAAACAAAGTTATATTTTAGGATCTCGCCTTTCTACTAATACCAGTTCAATTCTAAAAGATTCTTATCATGGCGATACCTATGGTTATAATTGTACCAATGATGCTCAAATATCAGCATTTAATTGTGGTGCTGACGCGGCATATACGAATTGGTATTGTTTGAATTATCAAGCAGCAATCCAATACTCCGCTCTAACCTGGCTAACTTATAAAAATGATAAATATGGTTTTGAGTTCAAATATCCCAGAGATTGGATTGTTTTAGAAAAATCTCGCGGGATAGGGTCTGATGTTAGGTTTGAGCTTGTAGTTGGGCCTATTATAAATAAAAACAATTATAGTTATCCATTTGTTATCGATGTTGTTTCTCTGGAATTTTCAGATAAATCTTTTCTTGGGGCTGGAAGAACAACTTCCACTGTGATTATTGCCGGTGTACCAGGGATCAGATATAGATATGAATTTGGTGATCTAATATCAGATGCAATTATTTTACCATTTGGGCAGAATAAAATATTAATAGGCATGGGTTCTAAAAAGGATTATGGGAATGTTCTCGATCAAATTATCGTATCATTTAAATTTTTAAAATAACTGGTTTTTTATTTTAAAATAAGTATATAAATATACTCATTTTGTTTCTCAAAAATAGTTCTAACGTCGTCCACGATGCGGAGCCAGTGTGTACGAACAGAGGTTAATGCCTCTGTTTTTTGTTAACTTATGTTAACCATTGACTCATAGGTTAACATAAATTATATTGGTAATATGATAAGGAAACAGTTTTTATCTACAATTGAAGTCGCTAAATTGTTAGGTATTAGTCGAGTAGCGGTATTTAAGAATATTAAATCCGGTAAAATTAAGGCCCAAAAAATCGGTCGCAATTTTATGATTAATAAAAAAAATTTGCCGGATGTTTTGGGAGAGGTTTTAACTGAAGATAAAAAACGAGAAATTGAAAAAGCCGTTAAAAAAACCATCAAGGAATATGGCGAAACTTTGAAATTATTAGGAAAAGAATAATGAAAATAAAAATAATTTCAATCATTCAAGTTGAATATGTCGCTTATTGGTTGGCAAAAGAAATGATGGCATGGGATGAGCCAATTCCTGATTTTAGTTCGCGTTATCCTAATATTTTAGAAAGTTGTTTAATCGCGCCATTCCAAACTTTCGGCGGCAAGCCGTTATATAAAGGATTTATTGGGAAAGTGTCGGTATTATTTTATTTAATGGTTAAAAACCATCCGTTTAAAAATGGAAATAAACGGATTGCCATGATGACACTTTTTTATTTTTTACACAAAAACAAAAAATGGTTGGAAGTTGATAATCAAGAACTTTATAATTTTGCCAAATGGGTGGCGGAATCAAACCCAAAATTAAAAACCGAAACTGTATTGGCAATAGAAAAATTTATCAAAACATACATAGTAAAATCTTAAAAATATGCCAAATGAAATCGCTTTCAAAATGCGTTCGGATTTCGTTGTACAGAGGGAGCAAAGTATTTTATGAATTATATTGACTATTTGGTTTTTGTATGTTAGCATTGTTTATAAGATAGTTGTTTAAATAAAATTTAGTCGAGTTTTTTAAAAAACTAAACTTTAGGATAAAACCTTAAAACATTAATTAAATTAACTTTATAACTATGGAAGGAACAATAAAAACCCTTACAGATAAAGGATTTGGATTCATTACGGTTGAAGGCGAAGAAAAAGATTTATTTTTTCACGGCAATGAGCTCAAAGGCGTAAGCTTTGAAGATCTAAAGGTTGGCGACAAAGTATCTTTCGAAAAAGCCAGCTCTGACAAAGGACCAAACGCAACAAACGTAACCCGCATTTAAGGATTGTTGTCGTTTTTTTGCAGACGAAGCAAAATAAAACAACCCGCCGAGGCGGGTTGTTTTATTTTATCTAAAAGTTATTAGGAGAGATGCTTGGAAATAAGTTTTGTCATTTCAAACATATTGACAACTTCTTTCCCGCCAAATACTTTCTTCAAACTTTCGTCAGCGTTGATATTCCGCTTATCTTTTGGGTCCTGAAGATTGTGTTTTTTGATATACACCCAAAGGTTTTTGACGACCTCTGATCTGGGCATGGGACCCTTGCCGACTATTACCGCCAGCTCCTCGCCGATATTCATCGGCTTCATAAACGCAGAATTGCCTTTTTGTTCCATAAAATTGTTTATTAATTTATTTAGTTTAGACCTTTATATAATTACATTATACACAATTTATGGATAAATAGTAAAGCTCAAAATCAAGCGGGGCTTTGTTTTTTGTAAAGTTTATTATTTATGTTATAATATCTCTATGAAACGTTTATATAGAAACAAGGATAATAAGGTTTTTTGCGGAGTGATTGGAGGGTTTGGGGAGTATTTTGGCGTTGATCCGGTGATTTTGCGCGTGGGCTACGTTTTTCTTTCTGTCTTTACAGGCATTGCGCCCGGCCTGATTGCTTATTTTATCGTCTGTATGATTGTGCCTGAAAAGTAATTTTACGTCTCCAAAGCGCCTTTTAAAGAAGGGCGCTTTTTGTAATTGACAAAATAGCTTTAAATATGTTATTCTATTTTTAGCTACATTAACAAAATTATTCGCTAATTATGGAATAAAAATCAGAAAGGAGCACTGAAATGAAAACCGAAATGCTAAAATTAGAACAATTGATAAGGGATTTAAACGAGGAAAGAAAAGGCGGTTTATCCCAATATATGGGATTTAAATTAAAGATTTCCTACTCCGAAAAAGATAAGAGTTATTTTTGGTTAATTATTTTAAATGAATTTATGGAAGCTTATAGCCATGACGTTCTTGGCGGACGCAGCGAAATAGTCGGAACAGGGATTTCTTTTGAAGAGGCATACAAAGATGTTTTTTCTAAGGTTGGAAGGAAAAAATAGTCAAGCAATAAATACAAGGGTGGAATTTCTAAAATGATTTTCCGCCTTTTTTATTTTAAAATTTTAGGGTGTTTTTTGGTGTGGGGGTAAATTGACCCGAAGCGGGAAATAGGGGAGAATATACACAAAGATAACTTTCGGTTAATTTTCGGTATTGATGATATAATGGAATAAATAACCCACCGCGACCCGAAGGAGATTTTGGAGGAATGGTTAAAAAAGCAAAAGGTCAAAAAATGATTGAAAAATAAAATTATGGATAAAAAGCTTCAAAAATTGATTTTGCAAATTATCAAAATTAGTAACGGTGTCGCCACTTGGCGACACATTGTCAATAAAACAACACTGAATTACTGGGAAAGAAACAAACAACCAGCGGAATCTAATACAATTATTAAACATCAGTTAGATCTGCTGCAGAAAGAAGATAAGGTTATACGACAAGACCAATTGCCTGATATTTTTTATATTCTTACACCCCGAGGACATCAAGAGTTTGATTCTTACTGGACAAAGGCGTGGCGTTTTATCTTGTATGATAGACACAATTTATTTATCATTTTATCCATTATTGTGAGCGTTATTGCTTTAGTTATTAGTTTCTTTGCTTTAAAAAAATAATGTTTTGCCCAGCAAAAAATTAGGAGAATAGTTCGATAAACTCACTACAAGTAAATTTATGAATTTGAAAGAATTTTTTGAGAAAAATAAAACATTTTTAGCTATTATTATCGGCGCGGTAATTATAGCCGGGGGTATTTATTTAGTAGGGTCGCGGCCCAAACCGACCCAATTGCCGGCCCAATTGCCATCTGTTGTAAATTCAGGCGAAAATTCAGCTCTAAACACGGACTGCCTTATTAAGGGGAATATAAGCAGTGGCGGGAAAATTTATCATATGCCGGGCGGACAATTTTACGACAGAACCGTTATTAACACATCAAAAGGGGAGAAGTGGTTTTGTTCGGAAGTGGAAGCCAAGACCGCCGGTTGGCGCAAATCTTCAAAATAAACGCCGCCTGTTATTGGTCTAATTTGCCTGCCTGTGCTGAAACTTCGGCAAGGCAAGCGTGAATAGGCGAATAGATTAATATTATTGTTGAAATTAAGCATTTAATAGCGCTATGTTAACCTTGCTTTGTCAGTTAACATAGATTATTATTGTAAAATATGAATAAAAAATTGTTTTCCACAATTGAGGTGGCAAAGCTTTTGGGTATCAGCCGGGTAGCTGTGTTTAAAAAGATCAAGTCCGGTAAAATTAAGGCCCAAAAAATCGGTCGCAATTTTATGATTAATAAAAAAAATTTGCCGGATGTTTTGGGAGAGGTTTTAACTGAAGATAAAAAACGAGAAATTGAAAAAGCCGTTAAAAAAACCATCAAGGAATATGGCGAAACTTTGAAATTATTAGGAAAAGAATAATGAAAATAAAAATAATTTCAATCATTCAAGTTGAATATGTCGCTTATTGGTTGGCAAAAGAAATGATGGCATGGGATGAGCCAATTCCTGATTTTAGTTCGCGTTATCCTAATATTTTAGAAAGTTGTTTAATCGCGCCATTCCAAACTTTCGGCGGCAAGCCGTTATATAAAGGATTTATTGGGAAAGTGTCGGTATTATTTTATTTAATGGTTAAAAACCATCCGTTTAAAAATGGAAATAAACGGATTGCCATGATGACACTTTTTTATTTTTTACACAAAAACAAAAAATGGTTGGAAGTTGATAATCAAGAACTTTATAATTTTGCCAAATGGGTGGCGGAATCAAACCCAAAATTAAAAACCGAAACTGTATTGGCAATAGAAAAATTTATCAAAACCTATATAGTTAATTTGAAATAGAATCGGTTTTTAATATTTGATAAAATAAATATATGAAAAAAATAGCGGGTTTTTCAGTTATTCTGTCGGTTGTCTTTTTTGCGTTTTCGGCAGGCGCGGCTGATTTTGAGGTTTCAAGTTTTGATTTGCGAAGAGGGGATACCGCGATTATTTATTTCAAGGACGAAAATTTATCCGTTAAATCCGCCCAATTCAATGGCCAGCAGGTTTCTTTTTTCAAATATAAAAATCAGTACGTTGCGGTTTTCGGAATTGCGGCAGCCAAGAAACCTGGTACATATCCTTTGAAAATTGTTTTCGCAGACGGCAAAACGTTTGAGAAAGATTTTGTCGTAAAAGGCGGCAAAGCGGTTAGGGTTGCTTTGGATATTACAAAACAAGTCGGTTTAACTCCTCAAGGGTTGGTTAATAAGCTTCAGGAAAAAAAGAAAAATCTGGAAAGCGTTTTTGATTTGAAATCAGAAGACATATTTTTTAACCAGCCGTTTGGGTTGCCGCTTAAAGACAATACGAAAATCGGCAGCCGGTTCGGCGAAATAAGAGTGACTGGCGGAAATGAGATTAGGCATGTTGGAATGGATTTGAAAGCGCCGCTGAAGGCGGCTGTGGCTGCAATAAACAAAGGGATTGTAAGAAAGGCCTATAATGATTCGGTTTACGGCAATACCGTTATTATTGACCATGGCCATGGAATATTTTCCACCTATCTTCATCTGGATTCTATCAAGGCCAGCGAAGGTAAAAACGTCAAAAAAGGGGAGATTATCGGTTTTGTCGGCCAGACCGGTTATGCCAGCGGCCCGCATCTGCATTTGTCGGTCAAAATCAACAGCGTCTCGGTTGATCCGTTGAGGTTTGTAAGAGCATTCAAATAATGCGGTCTGTTTGATAATTTTTAGCTATCACGGAGTATAGACATTGGGACTACAAATGGTGTATGATGATATATATGAAAACTATAAAAGTTATTTTTATCTCGTTCCTGTTTGTCCCCGTTTTAGCTTTTATTTTGAGCCCAGTCGAAGGATTTGCTCAAAACCAAGCCGTATTGCCGAATGCCGGTTTAACTCCGGAAAGCCCGTTTTATTTTTTTGACAGATTCGGAGAAGCGTTGCAAGAATTTTTCACTTTTAATCCCGAAGGGAAAGCTCGTCTTCAAATTACTTTTGCCGCCGAGCGTATCGCTGAAATTAAAATTATTTTGGAAACGAAAGGCGTGAATGCCAAAGGATTGGAAGTGGCTCAATCTCGGCTTCAGGCAAACATTGCCAAAGCCGCCGGTATTATTGAAGACGAAAAATCCAAAGGAAAAGATGTGAGCGAGCTCGCAAAAAGCATTAGCGATGATTTTGACGCGAACAAAGAAGCTTTCAAACAGGCCTTTAAAGATCAAAAGCGTTCCCTTGAAGCAAAAGAGGACGAGCTTAAAGCAAAAATTCGCGAGGCAAGACGAGCCAACGATATTGCCCAAGTTGAGGCATTGATAAAGGAACTCGGCGAAATAAAAGCTCAAAAAGAACTTTTGGAGCTCAAAGAAGATGAGCAGGAAGAAGCATTAGAACAGGAAGAAGAAAAGATTGAGAAAGAGATGGAGAAAAAAGAGGACGCGGAAAAAGCCATAAAAGAAGCTGAAGAGGAAAGGCAAGAAGTATTAGACGAAGCCGTTGAGGAGGGCGCGAGTGTTCCTGCCGGAGCGTTTGAAAAATTTGACAAGCTTCTTGCGCAAGCTAAAGAACTTTTTGCTAAAGAGAACTATGTTGGCGCGAAACAATTAGCTAAGCAGGCGGAAAAAAGTTTGGATAAAGTAGGGGAGGCAATTGAGGATTTGAATGAAGCAAAAGAAGAGGAAAATGAGTTGAAAGAAGAACAAGAAGAACAAGCGAAAGAAAAATTTGAAAAAGAAGCCGATAGTTTAGAACAAGAGCGAGAAAATATTGAAGAGGCGGCTCGCAGAGCGGAAGAAAAACTTCGTGATATTGACAACGACAAAGACAAAGAGGACAACTTATGAAAAAATTTATTTGGACAAAAGATTATAGCGTGAGTATTGAGATGATTGACGAGCAACATCGACATTTTTTGGATATTGTAAATAAAATCGCCGATTTTATAAACAGTAAAGCGTCAGAAAAGGAAGTTTTATTTGATATTGTCAACCAAATGGGAAATTACGCGTTTTACCATTTGGGCACCGAAGAAGAGCTTTTTGATAAATTAGATTATCCAGATGCGGTTCCTCATGTGGAAGCGCATAACCAGTTCAGGGAAATGGCCAATGGTTATATAAGCAGAATCAGGAAAGATGATCAAAATATTGAGAAATTATCCGAAGAAGTTGCCGAATATGCCGGTAATTGGCTGTTAAAACACATACTTGTCGCGGATAAAAAGTATTCGGCATTTTTTAATGAACACGGAGTAAAATAGCGAATATTATGATTAGATTTCCGTTTTCGCGGAAATGACAAAGCGAGCTATTGACAAATAAAGATAAGTATTATAATATTGATATAATAAATTAAATACTTAGCAATCTCAGATTAATTCGTATTCGGCGATCTCCAAATAGCGATCTCTCAATAGTAATCTCGGATTACTATTTTTTGTTGAGATGAGAGGAAATTTTAATAACAAAAGATCCGGAAGCGGATCAAGGGGCAGTTTTGGCGGCGGCCATGGATTTGGCGGGCGCAGTTTTGGGCGCGGCGGAGGAAAGGCGCGCGGTTTTTCGGGCTCAAAAATTGATGAATCAAAATTTATCAATAAAGCAAGCGTAAATAATAATATTGTTGATTATGTTTCAACTAATAAATTCAGCGATTATAAAATTGACGAGCAATTAAAAAACAATATTACTCAAAAAGGTTATATTAAACCAACCGCGATTCAGGATAAAGCAATTTCGGAAATTTTAGAAGGGAAGGATATAATCGGCATGGCGGATACTGGAACAGGGAAAACAGCGGCATTTTTGATTCCGCTTATTGATAAAATCATTAAAAATAAAAGGGAAAGGGTCTTGATAATGGCTCCGACCAGAGAGCTCGCTCTCCAAATAAACGGCGAATTTAGGGACTTTTCAAAAGGATTAAATATTTATTCCGTCGCGATTGTGGGAGGCGCGAGTATGAGAGAACAGATTATGCAATTAAGGCGCGGATGCAATGTTTTAATAGGAACTCCCGGAAGATTAAAGGACTTGATTGAAAGAAAAATTATAAATTTGAACGAATGTAAAAATGTTGTTTTGGACGAGGCCGACAGAATGCTTGATATGGGTTTTATTAATGATATAAAATTAATATTGGGACAAATGTTCAAAGAAAAACAGACACTTTTGTTTTGCGCCACTTTGTCGCGAGAAATTGAAAATTTGTCGCAAAGTTTTTTGAAAAATCCGGTAAAAATTGAAACAAAAATCAGAGACACTTCATCCAATGTGGACCAAGACGTGATAAGAATCGGGATGGCTGATGATAAAACAGAGATATTGCATGATTTGCTGATTAAGGAAAATTTTAAAAAGGTTTTGATTTTTGGAACAACTAAAATGGGAGTTGAGCGGCTTTCTAATTCTTTAAACGCGCGCGGTTTTAAAACGGTTTCAATACACGGAGATAAAACTCATTCAAACCGTCAATTTGCTTTAAAATTATTTAAAGAAAATAAAATTCAGATAATGGTGGCAACCGATGTGGCTGCCAGAGGACTGGATATTCCGGAAGTAAGCCATGTTATTAATTACGATATTCCGAAAACCTATGAGGATTATATTCATAGAATAGGAAGAACCGGCAGAGCGGACAAAAAAGGAATAGCGCTTACTTTTGTCGGCAAAAAAGCGTCTGACAGCGCGGTGAGTTCCGCATTTGGCGGACGGACGAAACATTTCACGTCAAGATCATCGGGCTTTGGCAGAGGTTTTTAAGGCAATAAAAAACAGAAATGTCTTTTAGGTTATTAATTGTCGCTTTATTTATTTTAATCGGGCTGTTTGTTTTTCAAAACGATTTAAAAAATTTTCAGTTGCCGGCTACTAAACCGCTTTCCGAACCTTTAAAACCCAATCAAAAATTCAACGAATTTTTGACCGCGCCGCAATCAGCCGCTGAAAATATTTCCGCTCCGCCGCTTAAGATAGTTAAAGAAATTTTTGAAGTTCATAAATTAAATTTAACTTCGTTAGGAATAATTATTTGGACTAATACTGAAAGAGCAATGGCCGTACTTCCAACGCTTAAAGAGAATGAAAATTTAAATAAGGCGGCTTTGGCTAAAGCGCGGGATATGTTTAAAAATCAATATTTTGAGCATATCTCACCCGTTGACGGCGTTGGTCCGGCGGAGTTGGCAAAACAAGCGGGCTATGATTATTTGGAAGTTGGCGAGAATTTAATTTTGGGAAATTTTGAAAATGACAAAGCAGTGGTAGAAGGTTGGATGAATTCTTCGGGGCATCGCGCTAATATCTTAAATTCTAAATATAAAGAAATAGGAGTAGCGGCGTTGAAAGGAATTTATCAGGGAAAAGAAGTCTGGATTGCGGTTCAGGAATTCGGCCGGCCGACTTCCGATTGTCCGGCAATTGAACAGAATTTAAAATCAGCGATTAATACTAATAAAAAAGAGATAGAACAATTAGCGGCAATTCTTGAAACGAAAAAGGCCGAGATTGAAAGTATGGAAAGAGGCGATCCTTCCTTAAATCAAAAAATAGAAGAATATAATGAGCTGGTAAACAGGTATAACACTCTTATTAATCAAACAAAGACAATAATTGAAACTTATAACAATCAAGTGTTTTTATTGAATCAATGTCTTCAGTAATCAACTATTTTTACCGCTCGGGTTAACCCGAGCGGTAAAAATATCATTTAAGGTTATTCACAAAACGACAAATTGCGCTATAATTATTAAAGTTCCATAAAAGCGAATAATGATGTTTTAAAATACTTGACAATCTGATATAAATATGCTATTTTTTAATCAGAACATGACCAAGGATGGTTCGGAATCCACAAGCCGGCTAGATGTCGGATAAGTAGGAATCCGGACAAAAAGGAGATCTGGCATGAAAAAAGGCGACAGCAAGAAAGAGCCGGCAAACAAGACAGTGACAATCAGCTCCTGCGGTAGCTGCTCCAGAGGCGGTGAACTGTGCCACTACGGCTGTCCCTCCAAGTAGTCCAGACTTCGGTTTTAACGCTTTGGCTCTGACATTTTGTCGGGGCCTTTTTTTGCGCCGAACTTTTTGCGCAAAAAGTAAAACACTTTACAAAATAGTATTTAAGTGATATTCTATTTTTAGTTCCAATAATTAAAATTCAATAAAAAATGCCACAGAGCGTAACATTTTTTCATTTGGTTCGCTCGCCGCAAATGAAATTAAAGTTCCCTTTGTGGACTCGCTGCCAAATGTAAGAATCGGATAAAAGGAGGCGATGAAATGCAATTATTCTGTTTTGGATGTAAAAGTTTGCGTTGCAATAGAAATGACGTTCGCAAAAGAGTTATTGTCGCAATCACATACAGATGTCTAAAAGGCAATTTTCAGAGGCAAAAAATTCCTGTTATGTCTATTAAATGTTTTAATGGCAAGAGGCGACGCAACAGAATTGCCGGATATTTATATGTGGTCGGATAACATGAAAAAAGAGCCCTTTGACGCAACGTCAAAGGGCATTTTTTTAGAAATTGGATTATCCACATTTTGCCGAATTATCTATATGTTATAATAAATATAAGTAAATTTCTTATGGAGAACGAATTGAAATTAAATCAAGACGGCATAAATAAAAAAACGATTTTTATGATAATCGCCGTTGTTGTTATAATCGCGTTGGGCGTCGGCGGATATTTTTATTGGAAAAAAACAAAAACAACGTCGCAGGAACAAATTTTACAAACAATCGGAGAAACGGGGGAAATATTGGAAAAAAGCGCGGCGCAAGGCGTTTTGCCGTCAATTAATAATCCTGACGTAAATCCCATTTCTAAAACAAATCCGTTCAAAGACATTAAAACAAATCCATTTGAATAATATTATGAATACAAAATATCTTAGCGCAATTGTTTTAAGTTTTGGAATTATATTTTCGGTTATTTTAATCGGCAACGCGCTGGCGCAAACCGATTCCGGCGCAGGCATAAGCGTCGCGGCGAATATCCAATATCCTATTACGGAATTGGGCAATTGCCAAAATGAAATTGCTTGCAGGGCTTATTGCGATAAGCCGGCAAACAGGGAAAAGTGTTTGGATTTCGCCCAAAAGAACAATTTAATGAGCCAAGAAAAAATTAATGTCGCCAGAAAGTTTTTAGCAGCCGGCAAAGGGCCTGGAAATTGCGCGACAAAGGATTCCTGTGAAAAATATTGCGATGAAATTTCCCATATAGACGAATGTGTGACATTTGCCGAAAAAAACAACATATTGCCTCCAAAAGAATTAGATGAAGCTAAAAAAGTGAGAGCTGCTATAAAACAAGGCGTAAAACCGCCTTCTTGCGGC
Organism: Patescibacteria group bacterium; assembly: GCA_038057075.1. GTDB lineage: Bacteria > Patescibacteriota > Minisyncoccia > UBA6257 > UBA9933 > DAHWFZ01. The sequence continues at coordinate 18,438 of JBBUDV010000006.1, read as the reverse complement.
AATAAAAAATCATGCGACTTATACTGCGGCAGCGTTGACCATATGGAAGAGTGTATAATTTTCGCGCAGGCGGCCGGATTAATGGATGAAAACGAAAAGCAAGAATCGCAAAAGGTTTTAGAAGCCATTAAGAAAGGCGCAAAGCCGCCGCAGTGCCGCGGCAAGAAGGAATGCGACGTTTATTGTTCCGAGGAAAGTCATTTTGAAGAATGTATGAAATTCGCCGAGGCGGCCGGATTTATGTCTGCTGAAGAAGCTGAAATGGCGCGTAAAACCGGAGGCAAAGGTCCGGGCAATTGCCGCGGTAAAGAACAATGCGAGGCATTTTGCAGCAGTCCCGAAAACCAAGAATCCTGTTTTAATTTTGCGAAAGAATACGGCTTTATAAAACAAGAAGATATTCAAAGAATGGAAGGAGGCAAACAAAAATTTCAAGAAATATTGAACCAGGCGCCGCCAAAAGTGATTGAATGCCTTAATTCCACAATCGGCGCGGAAATGATGGAAAAACTTAAAAGCGGTTCCATTATGCCTCCAAGAGATATTGGAGATAAAATGCGGGCATGTTTTGAAAGCGTAATGGGCGCGCCAGGCGTTGGTGGAGGCCAGATGGGCCCCGGTGGCGACGGTCGTCCGACAGGTATGCCTTCATTTGAATCAATGTCGCAAGAAATGAAGGAATGTTTGAGAACAACTTTAGGCGAGGATGCCGTCGGCAGATTGCAATCTGGCGTTATGAAAGATGAAGAGAAAGGCGAATTTATACAGAAAGCCAAAAGTTGTTTTGAACAATACGGTTCTAAACAGCCCGGCAATATGATGCAAGCGCCTCAAATGCCCGGCATCCCTCAAAATATAATGATGCCCGGAGTAGAGGTAGAGGGGCAAACGCCTCAAATGTTTCCTCAAGGAACGGCAGAAGCGCCTTGTAGTAGTCCCGAGGAATGTAAAGAATTTTGCTCTAAATCAGAAAATCCCGAGGAATGTTTAAAAAACATACAACAGCGAGTAATACAAATACAGCCGCAGCAATATCCCGGAGGCATGATGTTGCCCGCGCAACCTCCAAGCGGGGAAACGTTGCCTCCTCCGTCTTCGGCAAACGAGTCATTATTGGGTAAAGTGATTAATTTATTTAAATCATTACTCGGTCAGTAAACCCCATTAGAGTTGCTTTTCATTTACATTTAATTTATAATATTTTTATCCAATTTAAGAAAAATTGGAGGGTAGGTTTCTCGGTTAGTTTCTTTTAGCAAGGGCTCGTTTAGTAGCGCTTTTGAAGGGGTAACTAGAGAGGGTCGCCCTACTGAAATAATCAAATAAATGGCAAAGAAATTGTACGTTGGCAATTTGTCTTATGACACTTCAGAAGACATTTTGAAAAATACTTTTTCGCAGGCAGGCGCGGTTGAATCCGCGACCGTCATTAAAGACAAATTTTCAGGCCGTTCCAAAGGATTCGGTTTTGTGGAAATGTCCAATGACGATGAAGCGAATAAAGCTATTGAAATGTTCAACGGAAAAGAAGTTGATGGAAGGACTTGGACCGTCAACGAAGCTCGCCCCATGGAACCCAGAGCACCGAGAGGTGAAGGAGGTTTCCGCGGAGGTAGCGGAGGCAGTGGAGGCAGAGGAGGATTTGGCGGCGGACACAGAAAAGCGGAATGGTAAAGATATAGACCAACAAATAAAAAACAGCCCCGAGTTTATCAAAGGGCTGTTTTTTATTTAACCCCGTTAGAAATCCAGGGCAGTAAAAATTTATTAAATTTTGTATGTATTTCTAACGGGATTGACAAGCTATAATTTTTTAAATTAATATTTTAAAATAGTTTGGTTCTTTGAAAATAAAAAATCAGTTATAAAGGAGAGGAGAATGAAAAAATTATTTTTATTCAAAGAAAGCGATTTGAAAGAAATGATTAAAAATTTGACGGTTCAGTGGCTCCATGATGAATCAATAATTTTAGCCATTGCTATTAATTTTTTTGAGACATTGATGGAAAATCCCGAAAAATACGGAATTACCGATTATGAACATGTCGGTTCTGACGGCAATCTAATCCAGTGGATATGTAGGCATAAGCTGGTAATCGACGGGAAATTAGTAGATATTGAAATAAAGACTTTGGACAAAAACAACGTCGATTATTGCGAACATTGGGGAAAGGACCATATTAGATTTTTCGGAGAGGAATATGTCGCGGAAAAAATGTTAAGGCGTTTAAGGTTGTTTGTTTATAACTGCGACATTGAAGAATTAAGAGAAATCGCCAAAAAATTTTCTTATCCTCATTTTGCCGGTCCAATGGCGTATTTGGGCGAATTTGGAGCCAGCAAAAGAAAAAATGAAAAATGCGTCGTGATTATCTAGTTAATTTAAATTCTGCGTTCCGCTATTTGTTGGGGCGCTTTTTATTTTGCCGTTGAATAATTATCATTAAGGCATTTATAATATGTAAAATGTCCAAAAATTTTTATAAAGAAATCGGTTGGATTTTGAAAGATAAATATGGCGGCAAACTCCGACCGGAAATTGAAAATGACATAAAACGGTTGAAAAAAGGCGAGCCGGTTGATTATATCGTAGGATGGAAACCGTTTTTAAACTGTGAAATAGACCTTTCTTTTAAGCCGTTGATTCCACGTCCGGAAACGGAATTTTGGGTTGAAAAAGTAATTGCGAAAATTTTGGATTATTCCGTGAATGCTAAGCCGCTATCTTTAAAGATAGCGGATGTTTTCGCCGGTTCCGGCTGTGTGGGAATTTCTGTCCTGAAAAATGTAAAAAATTCAAAAGTAGATTTTTATGAAATTGATTCTAATTTGATAAAGCAGATAAAATTAAATTTGAAAATAAATAGAATCAACAAATCTCGTTATCGCGTGATACGGGCAGATATTTTTACCGCTCGGGTTAACCCGAGCGGTAAAAATATAATTGATACAGCCGTTCACTCTTTAAATTTATTGAAAGATAAATACGATTTTATTTTGGCAAATCCGCCGTATGTCGCTCTAAAACGGAAAAACAGGGTTCAGAAGGAGGTTTTAAAATACGAACCAAAAAAGGCATTATTCTCGGGAAAAGACGGACTTAAAATAATTAAAAAATTCTTAAAACAAACGGTTCAATATATTAAACCAACCTGTCAAATATGGATGGAATTTGACTCATTTCAAAAACCATTAATCGGGAAAATTTTAAAGCAATTAAAATATAAAAAATGGATATTTTACAAAGATCAGTATAAAAAGTGGAGATTTGTCAAAATTATTGCATAAACATTAGAATATGATATTCTTATGTTAGCAAATTTATAATTTGGAGAGGGAGAAAATTATGCGGACCATAAAAGGCGGACCTGAAGTAATAAATAATATTGCAGAAAATATCATAAAATGCGCGGGTTGCAATGCGATTAAAATTAATGATGTTTGGGAACCTAATATCGGTATTTTAAGCGAAGAAAATATATTAAAATGTCCAACTGTAGTTTGCCTGCAATGCCAACCGAAAAAATAATTAAGATGAAAGGAGGTATTGCTTATGATGCGTCCGCGATATTTTTTGAGAGCAATTACCTATTGCAAAGAAGGATGTAGTATTCGCCCCGCCAGTTCATGGACTGGCGGGGCTTTTTATTTTTTAGAAAATCATTTATAATTTTCCAGAGATGGAACAACAAATTAAAAATATTTCTTCTGAAGCGGCAAAAAAACTTATTGAGGGAAATAAAAATAACGCCGATTTTATAATTTTAGACGTACGCGCGAAAGAAGAATTTGACAGCGGACATCTTGAAAATGCGGTTAATTTAGACATGTATTCTCCGGATTTTCAGAACAAAATTGACAAATTGGATAAGAATAAAAAATATCTGGTTTATTGCGAAAAAGGCGGCCGCAGCCGCGCTTGCGCGGAAAAAATTATGGCGCCTATGGGATTTCAAGACGTATATAATTTAGAACACGGGTTCAGTGAATGGCAATAAATTATATGAATAATAAAAATTTTTTAAATTTATTTTTAACCGCGATTCTGGTAATAGCCGTATTTGTAGGCGGTTATTATTTCAGCAAGAAAATTGATTTTAACTCTGAAAAAGTCGAAAATAATCAAAACAAACTTATGGTAAACCCCGTTAGAAATTCAAATACAAACAACAATAATAATCTCGAAGGTAATAATATAAAACAAATTATTTCTAACGGGGTAAATGTAGAAATTTTAAAGCAAGGCGAGGGTGAAGGCGCCAAAAATGGCGATAAGATTACTGCCCATTACATTGGTACATTAACAGACGGGGAAAAATTTGATTCTTCCATTGACAGGGGACAGCCGTTTTCTTTTGTTCTCGGCGCGGGACAAGTAATCCAAGGATGGGAACAGGGATTGTTGGGCATGAAAGTCGGGGAAAAACGCAAATTGACTATTCCGTCCGAATTGGGATATGGCGAAAGAGGCGTTCCAGGAGCGATACCGCCCGGCGCCACGCTTGTTTTTGAAGTTGAACTATTAAAAATCAATTGATTTGAAGCGTTCAAAAAAAATAAATTTAATTTCATTTGCTTTAATTTTGCCGGTTATCGGGATCGGTTTTTTTGTTTTTTCAAAGAAAACAAATTTTCAAATAGAATCAAGCCAGATAGCACAATCCGATAAAAATGCCGTTGCGGAGGAAAAAATTAAAAAGCCGCTTAATATTGATATTGAGCCGCAAAAACCTCTGATTGACCCGCCGCAAATAATAAAAGCCGTTTATCTGACCGGGTGGTCAGGGGGCAGTGAAAAGAAAATCAATGAAATAATTAATTTGAAAAAGACAACAGGCCTTAACGCGGTTGTTATAGATATTAAAGATTATTCCGGTTATGTTTCTTACGAAATAAATTTACCTCAAATTGACGAATACGGGGCGAAAGAGGTTAAAATCAAAAAAATAAACGCTCTGCTCAAAAAACTCCACGATAACGGTATCTATGCCATTGCCAGAATCACTGTTTTTCAGGACCCGGCTTTGGCTAAAGCCAGACCCGATTTGGCGGTAAAGAAAAAATCCAACGCTTCTTCAACGCCGCCGTATCCGACTTGGTATGACAAAAAAGGTTTGGCATGGTCTGACCCGACTTCAAAAGAAGTTTGGGATTATAACATTGCCATTGCCAAAGACGCCGCAAGCCGCGGTTTTGACGAAATAAATTTTGATTACATCAGATTTCCGTCCGACGGCGACATGAGTTCAATGTATTTTTCTTTTTGGGACCAAAAAACTCCAAAGAAAAAAATAATCAACGGATTTTTTAAATATCTTCGTGAATCGTTGCCTGAAACAAAAATTTCAGCGGATATTTTCGGATTGGTGACAATTCAAAAAGACGATTTAGGCATAGGCCAGATATTGGAAGACGCTTATAAATATTTTGATTTTGTCTGTCCAATGGTTTATCCATCACATTATTATCCCGGGACTTTAAATTTTTCCAATCCAGCTAAATATCCTTACGAGATAGTAAAATATTCCATTGACGAAGCTGTTAAAAGATTGATTAATTTTGAAACTCAAGAAGATCTGAAAAACGCAACTTCCACTAAAGAAACGCCTTCTGGGGCTGTAAAACCTCGAATAACAGCCAAAATAAGGCCTTGGTTGCAGGATTTTAACCTTGGAGCCATTTACTCGCTTGAAATGGTAAAAGCCCAAATAAAGGCAGTTTCGGATTCTTTGGGACAAAGATATAGCGGATTTATGCTTTGGAATGCTTCAAATATCTATACAAAAGAAGCATTATAATAGCGTAATGGCGATAATGGTATAATAAATGTTACGGAGCGTAACATTTTTTTCATTTGGTTCGCTCGCCGCAAATAAAACTAAGTTTTTTTTGCGGTCTCGCTGCCAAATGTAATTGAATTATGAATTGGGTTTTAATTTCAATCGTTGCCTATTTTATAAATGCTTTTAGCTCGGTAATAGATAAATTTATTTTAAAAAAACCGATTCAACATCCAATTGTTCTCGGTTTTTACAGCGGGATTTTAAGCATTTTTGTTTTATTTCTTGCGCCTTTCGGTTTAAACTGGCCCGGTTTTAGCCAGTTTTTAATTTCAATTTTAGCGGGAATTATTTTTCTTGCCGCTTTAATAGTTTTTTACAGCGTTTTAAGAGAAGGGGAGACATCGCGAATTATTCCGGTTATAGGCGGTTTTACTCCGATTTTTGTTTTAATAATAAGTTATTTTATTCTCGGCGCGCATTTAAATTTGTTTCAATTTATCGCTTTTGGATTATTGGTATGCGGCGGCGTTTTGATTTCCGCTGAAAAAAACGATAAAAATTATAAATTTGGGCATTTTAAAAAATCAATTTTTGCCGCATTTCTTTTTGCCATTTTTTATATTTTGACAAAATACATTTTTTTAAATCAGCCTTTTATTTCCGGTTTTATCTGGCAGCGATTGGGGAGCTTTTTAGGAGCGATATTTTTGCTTATTGTTTTCAAAAACCGCGAATTAATTTTTAAAACTTCGCGAGGGCTTAAATTCAAATGGGGGGCTTTGGTGATAATAAATAAAATTATCGGAGGCATCGCTTTTATTCTCGTAAATTACGCGATTTATCTGGGAAGCGTGGCTTTGGTCAGCGCCCTGGAAGGAACGCGATACGCTTTTATTTTTTTAATTGTCACCGCGCTTTCAATAAAATATCCGGCTATTTTTGAAGAAAAAATATCAACGCCGGTAATAATCCAAAAAATTATCGCCATTTTATTGATAAGCTTGGGATTTGTTGTTTTATTCATTAAATTATGAAAAAAATTTTATTTTTAATAATCTTGTTCGCTGTTTTGTATTTCGGATTTGTTTATTTAACACGACAGCCGTCGGAAATAACAAAAGATATTGAATGGGGAGTGGCTTTTTCAAAACCTTTTGCCATTGATATGGGACTGAATTGGAAAAAAGCATATCTGGCGATTCTGGACGAATTAAAGCCGAAATCTTTGCGTTTGCCGGTTTATTGGCGAGACATTCAGCCCAATGAAGATGAAAATGTTTTTGACGATTACGATTGGATGATAAATGAAGCAGGCAAAAGAAACGTGAAACTTATTTTGGCAATAGGACGCAAATCTCCGCGCTGGCCCGAATGCAACGAACCGAAGTGGACGGATGGTTTGGACAAAAAAGCCGTTGACGAACGCGTTTTAAACTACATTGAAAAAACGGTTTTAAAATATAAAAACATTCCGAATCTTTATTTATGGCAGGTTGAAAACGAACCGTTTTTGGTTTTTGGCGAGTGCCCGAAATTAGACGTTGATTTTTTAGATAAAGAAATCAGTTTGGTCAGGAAATTGGACCCGAACCATAAAATTATGATTACCGACAGCGGGGAATTGAGCGTTTGGGTCAGAGCCGCCAAGCGCGCCGACGTTTTCGGCACCACGATGTATAAAATCGTATGGAATAAATATACGGGTTATTTCAAATATCCGCTGCCGCCGAAATTTTTTTGGCTAAAAGCCAATATTGTGAGATTGTTTTATCCCCAAAAGCCGATAATCGTTTCCGAACTCCAAGCCGAACCTTGGGGTCCGAAAATGATTTATGAAACTCCGCTTGAAGACCAATTTAAATCAATGGATTTTGTTCAATTTAATGATAATATTAAATACGCGCGCGATGTTGGTTTTTCCGAGGCGTATTTATGGGGTGTTGAATGGTGGTATTGGCTGAAGACTAAACAAAACCATCCTGAATTTTGGAACGAAGCAAAAAAACTTTTTTAGTTATAAGTTAAATTTATGTATATCGGTCTTGATATAGGCGGCACTAAAATCAGGGGAGTTTTGGTTGATGCCGTCTCAAAAAAAATCTTGTCAAAATTTATTGTTTTAACGCCTAAAAGCAAGACGGCTTTTTTGAAAACTTTGGATACGGAAATCGTAAAACTTGTCGGAAAAAATAAAATTAGCGGTGTTGGCGTTGGGTTGGCCAGCGTGGTCGGGGAATATGGATTTTTAGGAAAAACATCAAAATTTCCGTTTATGGGCAAATGGAATGCTAAAAAATTTTTCGCTAAATTCCATTCTAAAGTTAAAATAGATAACGATTGCCGTTGTTTTTTACGGGCTGAGGCAACACTGGGAGCGGCTAAAAACAAAAAAAATGTTTTGGCTATAACTATTGGCACGGGCATAGGTTCAGGAATAATGATAGACGGTGAAATTTATTCAGGAAGTAGCAACAGCGCCGGCGAAGTTGGACATATTATAATTGACGGCAATAAAACTTTTGAAGAATCAGCCGCCAAAAAAGCGTTTCAAAAATACGGCGACCGGAGCAAAATTATCGGCATTGGAGTTGCCAATTTGATAAACGTTTTAAATCCCGATATTGTGATTTTGGGCGGCGGAGGAATTTTAACCGGAAAAGTTGATTTAAAAACCGTAAGATCTGTCGCTAAAAAATATATAGCGCCGCCGCTTGCCAAAAAAACACTTATTATTAAAAGTAGGTTAGGGGAATTGGGCCCGGCGCTTGGCGCGGCGATTATGAGTCAGAAATCATGAATTAATAATTAGAATGCTAAAAAAGAAGCCCTTGAAGGGCTTCTTTTTTTTATTATCTGGTTACCGAGATAGGTTCTTCAAGTTCCGCTTCCGGAGCGCTGATTGTTATTCTTCCTGTTGTCGCATCCCTTTGTATTTTATAGCCGGCGTTGTAATCTGCGTTGCTCGTGTAATGAGCGCCAGTCGCTCTGGGGTCAAACGGCATCGTTGAAACATAAGTCGGAATAATGCAAGGAGCTATGTCGTAATTGCCAACGCCGTTTGCCATGGTGGTTGAAGCTGTCGGAATGACGCCTGCGGCGCACGCGGTTTCAAAAACGCCTTTATTGTCCGCCATTCTTTGTCCAACTGCGTTTAAAACAGTGTTAACATTACTCCATCTTTGAGTGTTTCTGGCTTGCGCGAATTGTCTTGCGGGGTTTAAAGCGACAATAACAACTGCGGCTAAAATCGCGATAATTCCGATAACAACCAAAAGTTCAATTAATGTAAAACCCCGCTTAGAAATTTTAGTAATCATAATTTTTATTTAATTCCTGATTTAACTGATAGATTTTAATCAAGGATTAACCCGTTTTTAAAAATTTCTAACGGGGTAAACCTTTTTTCGTTTCCCTCGACCTTTTAATTTTTTTAATTATAACATAAACTTCCGGGAAATAATTAAAGTTATCCACACCGGGCACATTAGAATTCCGGCAATTCTTCCCATGAAATTATTGAAAAATCAGTCATATTTATAATTACTTTGATGTTAGAGGCGGCATTTTGATAAACGGCGGAGGTTTTAATTGTTTTTTGGTTGCCGAGTGTTTCTATCGGCAAGATATTACATGAATTATCGCCGATTATTATTGTCTCGTTGCCCAGATAAGAAGCATTTTGGACAATTTTTAAAAGCGCTTTGTCAGCGCAAGCATCGGTCAAAGCCAAACTTCTTTCTTTATATTCCGAATCCAATATGTTAAATCTGGCGAAAAAACCGGAAAATTCAAGCGATAATGAGATGGTTAAAACCAAAATTGAAATTATTATTATTGAAGTTAAAGCCAGATAACCGTTTCTCATTTTTTTAAATAAATAGTTGTTTGATACGGCCTTTGATTGACGTTAATGATTATTTTTACGGCTTCAGGCGCGTTGCCGACTGCGGCAATCCTTTGAAATTCCACATTGTTTATGGAGACATTTTGGCTGTTTAAAATTGCCGGATCGCCGCTTCCTTTTTTTACGCGCAAATTTCCCGAATCCGCGTCAAAGACAACCGGGTTATAAGAATAATTTAATTTATTTATTGAAAGCGCGGAGCTTGACGCGCCCGAGGCGGGGGAGTTTATTGAAGAAACCCCGTTTAATCCCCATTCAATTTTTTTGAGCAGAAAATTAGCTTCTTCTTCAATAATATTTTTTTGGGCTATTCTTTCGTTTCCAATAATCAGTTGGTAAACGGATACCAAAATCATGCCGATTATCATTGAAATTAACGCTGAATAAATCATTGTTTCTATTAGAGTAAATCCTTTATTTTGTTTCATATTATAGAGAAGACGTTATGATTCTTAACGCGTCATTACTTCTTATGGAAACGTAAACGATATTATCTTCAAAATCTATGCCGGTTGCCACCTGAGGAAACTTGAAAAAACTCCATAAAGTTGGATTAGCGGAATCAGAAACATTAACGATCTGGAAATTGCGGTTGCTGTTTGAAGTTGCCAGAAACGCCAAATAATCGCGGCTTGTTATATCATTGATTATATCGCCGACATTGATTGACCCTATATCAATAATTGAATTGGGATTGGTGGTGTCGGCAATACGAAATTCCTGTCCCGGATTCAAAAAAGTTAGCGAAGGATTATTACTAAAAACACTATTAGTATCCGTAGAGTAAGCTTGTCCTAAAAGATTGACGCTTGCCGAATTAGAAACATCTAAAATAATCAATCCTGCATTTCCTAAATCAGTTGCCAGATAGGCGCGATTGCTGTTTATATAAATATCATTAACATTATCATTAATTTCATATGAGCCAAGCAAAACTGGATTATTCGGATTAGAAACATCAATAATATTAAATTCCGGACCATCAATTTTTTTCATGCCAAGATAAATTTTTGAGTCAACGTAAAAAATACTTAGAGCGATTCCATCATCGCCAGAAACATTCGGCAATTTATATGATTTAATCAAAATTGGATTATTAAGATCGCTTACGTTGACAATTTGTAATTGAGCGTTTCCATTATTATTAGCCAGATAAGCGTATTGTCCGGCAACGTCCAACGCTTTTAAGCCCGGGCCGGTATTAAGACTGGATTTAATAAAAGGATGTTCTCCATCGGTGGCATCAACGATGTAAAAATCCGGCTTTTTAGAGTCAGACGCCTCGGCTGACAAATAGACGATTTTATTAATAACGTCCAATCCGGTTGCCGAATTTCCCGGACCCAAATCAATAGAACCTAAAGTTCTGGGGTTTTTCCAATCGCCGGAAATTCCGCCGCCGCCGGTGTCTCCGCCAACCGCAACTGCGCCTTTCCAATCGGAAATAATAGTCGCAAGTTCAGTTTTAAGAGTCCGCGAAGGCGTTATTTGCCAACTTACTTTGCTTGTAACTTTTTTTTCATAAGCGCCGAGGTTTTCCACAATAAGTTCTTTTAAAAATCCGTTATCCGCGCTTGAAGCGGAAACTAAAGAACTAAAATTATTTTTTGCCGTTGCCCGGGCGTTTTCCAATTGCTCCTTGGCTTTGTAAATTGTTTGATTATTAAGTTCGGTATCAATTGAAACCGATTGACCTCCTGATGAAAGAAAAATAACCGCCGTGATGGTTAAAACGAAAATCGTCAAAGCAACCAAAATTTCCACCATACTTTGCCCTCCCTCACCCTTCAAATACGGCATTTTATAAAACCTTTTACAAGTTCTGCGTTTCAAAATTAAAATCAACATTTATTTTTAAATCTTTGTTTTTTAAGTAAAATGTTCGGGTTTTCGGTATTTGAAGGGTGAGGGATTACCAGTTAATTCGTCCTTCATTATTTATTGAAATATCTGAAATCCGGCCGTCTTCGCTGATAGTAATCGTTCCCGACGCGTTGGATTCTCCGGATAGTTGGCTAAAAACGACTTCATTTAATCCGCTTAAAATCGCCGAGTAAGATTTTGGAATAATTAAATCAAATAAAGAATTTCTTGCGGCATAAGAATTCCCTTGAAAAATAACGTGATTCGCGCCTGAAAAATAAACGCCATGCGCTTCCTGATTGATATTGTTTAAGGCCCGACTTCTGGCTTTTTCCAAAATACTCACTATTACGTCTCTTTCGGAATGAAACGCGTAGTTTCTGTAAAAATCTATCCCAAAAACAAGGCCAAGCGAGAAAATCACCGCAATAATCGTTGTCGTTATCAATATTTCTATCAGTGTCAGCCCCTTTTGTCTAAGTTTTTTATTTAACATTAAGTCCTTGAGTGACTTCATAAATTGGCGTAATAATGGAAATCGAGATAAAAGCGACGATTAATCCCATTAAAATCATAAGCAGCGGCTCTAAAATAGTTGAAAGATTTTTAGCGGTATCATCAACTTCTTTTTCATAAAATTCCGAAATATAAATCAACGTTTCGCTCAAATTGCCCGTATTTTCTCCGATGGACACCATTTGCGAAACCATAGGCGGAAATAATTTTTTCTTTTCCTCCAACCGCAAGGAAATTTCTTCTCCTTTCGTAACGTCCGCGGCGATTTTTTTCAGTTCATTTTTGTAAACAAGATTTTTCAAAGTGTCTCCAGTAATGGAAACCGCCTCAACAACTTTAATGTCGCTTTTCAGAAGCAATCCAAGCGTGCGGCAAAAATTGGACATATTGTAATTTATAGACATTTGGCCGAAAAGGGGAATCATCAAAAGCAATCTGTCAAAAAAATAATGGACTAATCTGATTCTTAAAAACAGAAAGAATAAAATAATCAATCCTAAGACGCCAAAAATGGCGTAAATTCCGTAATTTATCAAAAATTCGCTGGCTGAAATGAGAATTTTGGTGCTTAACGGAAGTTTTACGTTTAAACTTTTAAATATCGGCAAAATTTTTGGAAAAATATAGACGGTTAAAAGTCCGGTGATGCCGAAAGTCGCGATAATGATGATAATCGGATAAATCATGGCGCCAACGACCTTTTTGCGCAATTCTTTCTTTTTCGTCAATTCCGTCGCCAAATAATTCAAATTTTCATAAAGAATTCCGCTGGCTTCTCCGACTCGTATGATGTTTATGGCAAAGTCGCCGAAAATATTTTTGAACTTTTCCAAGGCAGTTGATAAAAATTGTCCGTTTGAAACTTCGGCAATAAGATGGTCATAAATTTTTTCCATTGATTTTGAACGCGCCTGTTTCTTAAGCATTTTCAAACTGTCCACGATAGACATTCCGGCCTTAATCATCATGGCAAGATGTTTTACAAAAAGAATTTTTTCTTGAATGGAAACTCTTAAAAATAAATTAGTCATAAATTAACTTACAATTTTTATTAGTCATTAGTTGTTGGTTATTTATTCATGTATAACTCTTAATATTTCCTCAATGGTTGTTATTCCTTCCGAGGCCTTTTTAAATCCGTCTCCTATCATTGTAGTCATTCCATTTTTTATGGCGATATCCCTGATTTCGCCGGCATCCGCTTTTCTGATAACCGCCTTTCTTATATCATCGTCAACTTCCAAAACTTCATAAATTCCGATTCTTCCCTGATAACCGGTGTCATTACATTTTTCACAGCCGCTTCCTTTGGAAAAATTTTTGCTTTTCGTGATTTTTTCATATTTAGAAAGAATTTCAGTTGATACGGACTCGGATAATGTTTTTAACTCATCCGTGGAAATGGCTTTGTTAACTTTGCAATTCTCGCAAATTTTTCTTACTAAACGTTGTCCGATGGCGATATTAACCGTGGAAGCAATCAAAAACGGTTCAATCTGCATATCAAGTAAACGAGGCAGGGTAGTGGGGGCGTCGTTCGTATGCAGAGTTGAAAGCAAAAGATGTCCGGTCAAAGCCGCATTCACGGCTATTCTCGCGGTTTCTTCGTCTCTAATTTCTCCGACCATAATTATATTGGGGTCTTGCCGCAAAATGGAACGCAAACCCGTGGCAAAAGTCAGTCCGGTTCTGGTATTAGCCTGAATCTGGTCAATGCCTTCAAGGGAATATTCTATGGGGTCTTCAATCGTAATTATTGAGACCTCTTTGGTGTTTAAAATTTTCAGAATCGTGTAAAGCGTGGTTGTTTTTCCGGAACCGGTGGGGCCGGTTGCCAGAATCATCCCGTAAGGATTTTTAATGGCTTTCATTATTATTCCTCTGTCTCTTTCGTTGTATCCCAATGTTTCCAAAGTAAATTTTTCTTCTTTTTCCATAAGAAGGCGCATTACCGCATTTTCGCCGTAATAAGTGGGAGCTATGGAGACACGAAGATCAATAGGCCCGCCGCCTTCAATTTCGGTTCTAAAACGGCCGTCTTGAGCCGCTTGATGCTCATCGGTTCTAAGTCCGGAAAGCACCTTAATTCTCGTTATAACCTCGGATTGAATGTCTTTAGGTAGAATAAACGCATCATTTAAAATGCCGTCTATTCTTAATCTTACCCTTACCCGTTTTTCTTCGGGATCTATATGAATATCCGAAGCGCGGCTATGATAGCCGTTTTCAATCAATGAATCAACAAGACTAATAATTGAGACCTCTGCTCCGCGCTTAAGTTCTTCTTCTACTTTTATTTTTTGGAGTTTATCAGCCATAACGAATCAGGTTATTTATTAAATTATAACATTAAACCTGTTGATTTCAATATTATCTACTTGCGGCTTTGAAGGTTTATGGATAAAATAAATTAAATGGATATTTTTTCGCATGCTTTTTGGACATACGCCGCCGCGAAAACGGCAAATCGTAAAATTAAAAAGCCGCTCAGCGTGGGCTTAACCGCTTTTTACGGAATTTTCCCCGACCTTTTTTCGTTTTCAGTGCCATTTATTTGGGCAATTTTAAAGGTTATCTCCGGCGACCCAACACCGTCAGGATTATTTCCCAGACCTCCCAACGACCAGCCCATTAACAATAATACCAGCCCAATATTCCTTTTTACGCATATTCTTTACAATTTCAGCCACAGCATTCCGATTTTTTTAATTATTTTCTTTGTTATTTGGTTTTGGCGAAAAAAACCGATTTGGGAAATAAGCGGCTGGCTGTTCCATATTTTAATTGACATTCCGAGCCACAGTTATAAATTTTTTCCCACGCCCTTTTTATGGCCGATTTCAAAATGGGAATTTGACGGATTTTCTTGGAGCGCGCCGTGGTTTATAATTTTAAATTATTCGGCGATTGTCATTGTTTTTTTGCTGCTTCGCAAAAAATCCAAAAAAGTGATATAATGTGAATATGAATGAAAAAATAAAAAATATCTTAAATGTTGCCATAATTTTGGGAATTATGGCGGCCGCGTATACTTCCGTTTCCTACGTCGTCTCATATTCAAAATCAATCGCGCCTTCGACGTTTAGAAGTTTTTCGGTTTCAGGAGAAGGTAAGGTGATTTCGATTCCGGATGTGGCGCAAATCAGTTTTGGGCTTATAACCCAGGGCGGCAAAAACATTGGCGCGATACAAAATGAAAATTCGGAAAAAATAAACGCGATGATTGAATTTTTAAAATCGCAAAACGTGGATAAAAAAGACATTAAGACACAAAATTACAATTTAGAACCGCGATATCAGTATTACAATTGTCCGCATCCGGAAAGCAGTGTTACGCCATGTTTGCCTCCAGATATAGTCGGTTATACCATTAGTCAGTCAGTTCAAGTTAAAATCAGGGATTTTTCCAAAATTGGAGATATTCTTTCCGGCGTAGTCCAAAAAGGAGCCAATAACGTTTCCCAGCTTTCGTTTCAGGTGGATGACCTGGAAAAGATAAAAAACCAAGCAAGAACCGAGGCAATAAAACAGGCGAAAGAAAAAGCTGAAGAGATTGCCGATTCGGCGGGATTTAAAGTAGGACAATTACTTTCCATTGATGAAAGCGGTTTTACTCCGCAGGGAATTTATCGGGCGTACGGATTGGGCGCGGCTGAAATTAAAGCAGGAGCGGTTTCGCCGTCAATTGAACCCGGCTCTCAAGAAATAACAATCAACGTGACATTAAAATACGAAATTAGATAGCTGATAAAATTTTGAGATGTTAAAATTTTTTAAAAACAGCGCCGTTGCTTCCTTTATCACTCTCATCGTCATTCTGGCGATTTCCGGGGGCTTTTATTATATCGGATATAAACAGGGGATTGAACATCCGAAAATCACCATTGTTAAAGGATTGGCCAATTTGAAAGAAGGCAAAGAAGAAAGCGTTGATTTTAAATTATTTTGGGATGCCTGGAATATATTAAAAGAAAAATACGTTGATGCGGACAAACTGGACAATCAAAATCTCGTTTACGGCGCGATTTCCGGCATGTTCGGCGCCACAGGCGACCCCTATTCGGTTTTTATGCCTCCAACCGAGGCAAAAAGTTTTGCCCAGGAAGTCAGCGGCGAATTCGGCGGCATCGGAGCCGAACTCGGCATCCGCCAAAATCAACTTATTATCATTGCTCCTTTAAAAGGCACTCCGGCTGAACGCGCGGGCATCCAAGCAGGAGACAAAATAGTGAAAATTTACGATGAATTCACCGCGGGAATAACCGTTGAAGAAGCGGTAAATAAAATAAGGGGAGAGAAGGGGACAAAAGTTACTTTAACGATTGTAAGAGACGGATGGGAAGAAGCAAAAGAATATACAATTACAAGAGAAATTATTCAAATTCCCACGCTTGATTGGAAAATAATAAATTCCCAAGGCAAAGAGGACTCTGAAGGAAAAATCCTTTACGTCCAGCTTTATAATTTTTATGAACGGGCGCCTTTTCAGTTTTACCAAATGGTTTTACAAGCCGCGTTTAAAAACCCCGATGGAATGGTGCTTGATTTAAGAAATAATCCGGGCGGATATTTGGACGCTGCGGTTGACATTGCCAACTGGTTTTTCAAAAAAAATTCTTTGGTGGTTTCCGAAAAATTCCGGTCCGGTGAAACAACCCAACTTAAAACTTCAATTGAGGGAATATTTAAGGAATTTCCGGTTGTAGTCCTGATAAACCAGGGTTCGGCTTCGGCATCTGAAATTTTAGCGGGCGCCTTAAGAGATAACAGCGGAATTAAGCTTGTCGGAGAAAAAAGCTTCGGCAAAGGCAGCGTGCAAGAAGTTGCCGACTTTGGAGACGGCGCTCTTGCCAAAATCACCATCGCTCATTGGCTTACCCCAAACGGATTGGTTATAGAAAAAAACGGCTTGGTCCCGGATTTTCCGATTGAAATAACCGACAAGGACAAAAAAGAAAACATTGATTCACAACTGAATAAAGCGCTTGAAATATTAAAAACCGAAATTAACAGTTAATAAAATGAAGGTAATTTTGTTAAAAGACGTAGGAGGCCTTGGTAGGCAGTTTGAGGTTAAAAACGTTTCTGACGGCTACGCAAAGAATTTTCTGATTCCGAAAAATTTTGCCAAAATAGCCGTTGGCGCGGAAATAAAAAAGCTTGAAGCGTTAAAAATTCAGGCCGAAAAAGAACAGTTGGACATAATAGAAAAAATAAAAAAAATAATTCCTCAAATAAAAAGTAAAAATTTTTATTTTTCCCCGAAAGTCGGAAAAAACATGGAGGTGTTCAGTTCGGTGACAAAAACCGACATTGAGGAAATGTTAATCAAAGAATTACCCGAAGAACTAAAAGATAAAATTAAAATAAAAATTGACTTGGCAAAACCGATAAGAAATTTAGGCCAGCATGAAATTGAAGTTGATTTCGGCAATAATGTCAAAACAAATATAACTATCGTGTTACAATTGGCTCAATGGTAACCATTTTCACTTTCCGTTTATTCCCGTCAAATCTGATTTTTTTTCTTGATAGAAATTTTACAATTCCCGGCTTTAAAGCGTATAAAGTGTCGTCACCGGCTTTTTTGACGTTTAATCCGGCCAGATATTTACTGCCTCTTTGGCGAATTAAAATTTCGCCGGCATTTACCGTTTCCCCATTTTGTCTTTTAACTCCTAAACGTTTTGCGGCGGAATCTCGTCCTAACTTAGTAGACCCGCCGGACTTAGTATGTGCCATAATCGCTAACGCTCAAATTAAAAATGGAAAATTAAAAAATCAAAATCACATTTAAAAATCTAAAATTTAGATTCTAAATAATTTTGACTTTTATATTGTCATTTTAAACTTTGATATTTTAATTTTTAATTTAAGTAATTATATATTATAATTACTGATTATGTCAATCAATCAGCAAAAACTTGTTTTTGATATAGAAACCATTGGGTTGGATTTTGAAACTTTTAATAAAACATCCCAAAAATACCTGATAAAATTCGCCGAAGATGAAACTGATAAAGGAGCCGTGTATTTGAGAACCAACGACAAACAACTGACAACTAACAACTTAGAGGAGGGGATAACCATAGAAACAGGGGATGAAAAAGAGATTTTGGAAAAATTTTGGGAAATTGCGAAAAAATACAATTATTTTATTTCATTTAACGGCAGGGGATTTGATGTGCCCTTTTTGATGAGTAATCGTTATTTAAGCTTGCAAAAATACGACGCCGTTCATGTGGATCTTTTCGACCAGCTGAATTTTTACGGAGCGGTATGGAAAAAATTTAATCTTCATATGTAAACTTATAATGTTTTTTCAGATTAAAAATTGGATAGGGGATAATAAGAAAAAAATAAAGCTTTACT
>JBBUDV010000005.1:0-3158 GCA_038057075.1 Patescibacteria group bacterium | reverse complement strand
ATGTCGGGGCGAGAGCGAAGCAAATTTTCTCGCTGGAAGAAAATTATGCTGTTTCCGAAAGGCAATCTGGCTGAGCCGGACGTAATGCCCGGTTGCCACATAATCCGCGCCCAAATTCAGCGCCTTTTCCAAAAACAACCCGAATTTTATTTCTTTATTACACATCACGTCCGGATTTGGAGTAATCCCCTTTTTATAACCATCCACCATATAATCAACCACTTTCTTTTTATACTCTTTTTCCAAATCAATTGTGTAAAACGGAATGCCTATATGTTCCGTAGCCCTTCTGGCGTCTTCCGCATCCTTTTTCTGACAGCCGTCAATGTTATATCCCTTGATAAACGCCCCAAAAACTTCGTATTCCCCCGATTTTTTCAACAACAAAGCCGCGACAGAACTGTCTACACCTCCAGACATCATTACAAAAACTTTAGATTTTTTATTGGCCTTATTCATAATGTTAAAAATTATGCCACTTTTTGAATTTACAATCAAAAACAAAATATACGCTATAACAGCGATCGTTCTTATAGCGTATATTTTTTAACGGCGAAAGTTAAACCTACGCGAAAGTCGGACTTACGCGGTTTTTGTCAACGATATTTATATCCCGCGCATAATTTATGTGTGGGGTTTATTTCACGTTATCTTCGCCGAAGCGTTTAATAATTTTAATTATGGAACGCCAATAATCGCGCAATATTTTTTTCAAAGACCGGCTATGTTCGGCTTCTGAAATTTCCTTCTTTATCTGCCGGGCGCTATATCGCAAATCGCCGGCCAATTCTTGTTCAACGGACACAGCCACGCGCTCGGTTTTTCTGAAAAAACGTCTGATTTTTTCCGGCAAAAGTTCAATTTTATGTTCAATTTTATGTCTTCGGCTCCAAACATAATTCCAAAGCCAAATGGAAGCGATAATAATGAATCCCAAAGCAACAAGAGCAAGTAAAAATGTGGCCAACCCGACAAAAACCAAAATAAGGAATCTTAAAAATTTCGGCAAAATATACCAGAAACGCAAAATTCCGGTTTCCCTCTCCGCGCTGATTTGCTCCCGCACCTGCTTCAATTGTTCTTCAAACGCTTTCAGGTTTTCCGATGGCGGGCCTTCAGGGCCGAATCTCGCCGGCATAAACACAAAATTGGCTTTGCCGTTGGAAGTCAAAATATTGGTTCCCAATCCGTCGTTTGCCAAAATCGCGGATTCGGAAAAATTCAATTCAGCCAATCCTTCGTTTTTGATGCGGAAAACAATTTCCATTACTTTGCCGCTTGAGCCGACAAATCCGGGATTCAATACCACTCCTTCAAACTGAACATTGCCGTACGGGCCAGCGTTGGAAAATGACGGTTTGCTGACCCATAAATCAATTATTGAATTACTGTTGCTTTTTACGGAAACCGCTTCAAAATATTCGGTTGGAAAAGACACTGTTCCTTGAATCGCGTTTATCGCCTCTTCCGAACTCACCAGAACGCCGACGCTGAAATTTTCGTTTTTATAAAAAGTTCCTTTAGACGGCTGGAAATACAAACCGGCGGCCTCCGCTTTGTGTACCCCGCTAATACCAACTAATAACAAACTGATGGCGACGAATAAAAATATATTTGTCGCAATTTGTGGATTACTTCCTTCGTTTTTTGACATAATGTTTTTTAGTTTTCCAATAAAACGCGGCAAGAATTATTATAATTATAGCCCACACCAGCCAGTTTTCATACCAGCTTAAAGAATTTGCCGGAGTTAGATGCTCTGTCCGGTAATTTCCCGCGCGGTCAAACGCCCTGACATACACATCACTTGAAAGACCTTGGTCATCTAAAAGATACGGACTTTCCGCGCCAGTCCATTTAAGACCTCTGAAAAAATTTAAAAATCCCTGTTTCCGCTCGCTGACTTCATAGCGGTCAATTCCTGAATTTTTATCCTGGGTGGCAAAAACTATAAACCATTTGCCGTCAAAAACATTTTTGTCGTTTGAAAGATAAATTTGAAACGACTCCGGCGACTCGCTGTCCGCGGGTTTGGCTCTTAAAATTTCTTCGCTTACTTTTATATTGCTGATTTTGACACGGGCGCGAGTGCTGCTTGTTTGAACCGGCGTGCCGCTGCCGTCGTTAAGCAAAATTTTTAAATTACCAAAATCAATTGACGTGTCGCCTTGTTTTAACGACTGAAAGACAACGGAAAAAATTTTACCTTTGCCCGAATAGCCAGTCGGTATAATGCCCGCGAAAATTATTTTATTATCCAAAGTTAATTTAGGCCGCTGAATCCAAAAATTGACGATTGAATTGCCGTCCGATATTTCTTTGATTCCCAAGAAACCGCGCTGGAAATCAAGCTCGCCCTCAACGGCATTAACGTTCTCGCCTTTCGTATCAATAAAAATATCCGCCTGAAACTGCTGGTTGACACCGATTTCTTTCGGCCACTCCACAAAAATTTCAGCTCCGAAAACAGGCTGAAAATTCAAAAATAAAAATATAAAAGCAAAAATCGCAATTAAAAATCGCGCTATTTTACCTGATTTACTTTTCCACAGTTTGACTCTTGACAACATCTTTGAATTTGCTAAGATATAATTGATTACTACGAAAAAGACCCTTATAGAGTTCTGTCTCTATTGGGGGCTTTTTCTTTTTGGACTAATTCCAAATGCGACCTTTGCTCATTGATATAAGATATTTTTGCTCCTGTTCGTTTAAGAAGAATAGAACACTTCTTTTCGTTGCTTGGAGACAGTATTGCAAAAAGCTTTTGCCTTTCTTGTAAAAATTTCACCAAACCGGCATAGTCGCCGTCGCTTGAAACAATAATCGCCTTCTCAAATTTATTTTCGTATGCGTCACGAGCCGCCTGCAACACCAAATCGGCATCGCAATTGCCTTTTGGTTTCCCATCGCCATCGTATATCACTTCTTTAAAAACCAGAGTAAAACCGCATTCTTGGAGATATTTATACAACTCCTTATACTTCGGTATCAATCCAATAAAAATGTAAGCGTTTTTCACCCCGTATTTTTCGGTCAGCCACACTCTAAACCGCGCATAATCAAGAGTCCAACCAAAACCGGCAATACCATTGTGTAAGTTCGCTCCGTCAATATACGCAAAATTATTTGACTTATTTTTCATAAATTCATTTTAT
>JBBUDV010000004.1:0-1881 GCA_038057075.1 Patescibacteria group bacterium | reverse complement strand
ACGCCCGCTCAAAAACTTTCTGTAGTGGGTAATATCCAAATAGCAAGTTCAACCGCGGGATTGATTTTTGGCGATAACACGACTCAAACAACCGCGATGACCGCGGCTTCAAGTTCTGACTGGAACGCCAAACAAAATGCGATTACCATAGCATCTTCAACTACCGGAACAGATTTTACAATTTCGTCTTCTTCAGCCACATGGACTTTCAATATGCCTTCGGCTTCTGCATCAAACAGAGGACTTCTCACATCCGCCGACTGGACGACATTCAATAATAAACAAGCGGCTCTTATTCTCGCAACTTCCACCAGCTACGGATATAATGTTTTTACAATTTCTTCTTCAAGCCCCACTTGGACATTCAACATTCCGCAGGATTGGAACGACATCGCCGCGATGTCCACTTCAACCGGTAATTTGATGGTGGCAAGTTCAACCGGATGGAAAACTTTATCTACTAGCACAAATGGCTACGCACTCATGGTTTCTTCTACTGCTCCGAACTTTATCGCTTGGACGCCTCTTGTCCAATCCCTTTCCGCCGGAACCGGCATATCGCTAAACAGCGCAACCGGAAATATCACTGTTACCAATTCCCAGCCGCATGTGACTTCCACCATCAACGGCGTTACAACTAATGCATTTATTTTTGCTTCGTCCACGACTGGAACTGATTTCACTATTTCCACCACCACTAATCAAATTACTTTCAATTTGCCTTCGGCTTCTGTTTCAAACAGAGGACTTCTCACTTCAACCGACTGGACGACTTTTAATAATAAACAATCCCAATTATGGGGATTAAACGGTTCAAATCTTTTCGCTTCAAGCACGAGTTGGAATGTGGGCATAGGAACAACGGCGCCGAGTTCAACATTGCACATAGTTGGGAGCGGTATCACATCTCAAAACACCGGAGGCGCGGGTATTTTAAGGGTGAATAGAACTGATGGGAAAATTGGTGCCATTTTAGCAGGCGGCAGTTTTGTGGGATTTTATTTTGATTCTTCCGGTGACTTTGCAATTCAAAGCACGACAAGAACCACGATTGAGGGAACTTCTTTTCCCGCAGCTACTGACTTTGTGGTAAAAGGGAGCACCGGCAACGTCGGCATCGGGACGAGCACGCCCGCTCAAAAACTTTCTGTAGTGGGTAATATCCAAATAGCAAGTTCAACCGCGGGATTGATTTTTGGCGATAACACGACTCAAACAACCGCGATGACCGCGGCTTCAAGTTCTGACTGGAACGCCAAACAAAATGCGATTACCATAGCATCTTCAACTACCGGAACAGATTTTACAATTTCGTCTTCTTCAGCCACATGGACTTTCAATATGCCTTCGGCTTCCGTATCAAACAGAGGACTTTTGACTCCAACTGATTGGGGAACTTTTAACAGCAAGCAAGCGGCTATCACTCTCGCGACTTCAACCAGCTATGGCTATACCGCTTTTACCATTTCTTCATCTTCTCCGACTTGGACATTTAACATTCCACAGGACTGGAATGATATTGCCGCGATGTCCACATCAACGGGTAATTTGATGGTGGCAAGCTCTACGGGCTGGAAAGCGTTGGGAGTCGGAACAAACGGCAAAGTTTTGATGGCTTCTTCAACCGCGCCCAACGGGTTGTCGTGGGAAACAATTTCAAGCGGCGGAATTACCTCTTTGAACGGTTTGAGCGGAGCCACTCAAACCTTTGCCACTTCCACCAACTACGGAGGTTTTACCATTACTTCATCCGGCTCTGAACATACTTTCAACTTCCCGGGCAGAATAAATGACATTAACAGCGTAGCCACCACAACCGGCTCTTTGCTTGTGGCTTCTTCAACCTGGAAAGGTTTGGCGCCCGGCGCCAATGGTTTGTGT
>JBBUDV010000003.1:0-1730 GCA_038057075.1 Patescibacteria group bacterium | reverse complement strand
AAGCAATGCTTTGACTTACAGTCCGGTTTTGGATTTGACGATAATCGGGGCGCTTGTGTGGTTTTTTGTTTATTTTAGAAAAACCGACGTCGGCCGCAAAATTTTTTTAAAAATTCTTTTAAGCATTCCCATAGTGAGGGATTTGGTCAAAAAAGTGGCGCTTGTGAGATTTACAAGGACTTTAGGCAGTTTGATTTCAAGCGGAACTTCCATTGTTGAGTCATTAAATTTATCGGCGGAATCGGTCGGCAACGACTATTATAAAAAAGCCATTTTGGAATCCGTAAAACAGGTTAAAACAGGCGTTCCTTTTTCAAAGACCCTCGGGTCAAGTCCAGAACTTTTCCCGCATTTTTTAAACAGTTTGGTTGTTGTCGGCGAAAGGACAGGCACTTTGGAGAAAATTCTTAAAAATTTCGCGGAGTTTTACGATGAAGAAATAGACAATAATCTCAAGGACTTAACGACATTTTTGGAGCCGGTATTGCTTTTATTGATGGGTATTGTTGTCGGCTCAATCGCCCTTTCGGTTTTGCTGCCGATTTACAAACTTGTCGGTAAGTTTATCTAGCATGAATTATGAATTAAGAATTAAGAATTTTGGTTTTGCTTCATAATTTATGATTTTCATTTCATAATTCAAAATTCATGATTCACAATTCATTAAAAGGTTTGTCTCTTTTGGAAATATTGATTGTGGTTGGCATTCTTGCGATATTGGCCGCCACGGGGTTTGGAATTTTCAGGAATTTCGTGAAAAACGTGGAGTTTGAATCGGTTAATAAAATCATTATTGCGGATTTGAAAGAAGCGCGGGCAAAATCAATTTCCGGCGAAGAGGGATTAAAATGGGGCATTCATTTTGTAAATAGTTCCAGTGATTATTATGAATTGTTTTCCACGCCGACCAATTACGCCGGAGTTTCAACAACCGTAAAAATAACCACTTATTTGCCAACGGCTATCGTTTTTACCGCGCCTTCCGAAGCCAGCAGTACGGACGTTATTTTTAACAGGGTGAGCGGCGCCGCGACTTCAACAAATATTATTGTCTCTTCCTCTGACGGGGATAATAAAACGATAACAATCACATTAAATGGGAATGTGTATTAATATTATAATGAATTAAGAATTATGAATTATGAATGACGGTGATAAAAAAATTAAATCATTTACCGATTTAAATACTTGGAAAGAAGGGCATAAATTGGTTTTAATGATTTATAAAACAACAATGAATTTTCCAAAAGAAGAGCAATTTGGTTTGGTTAATCAGTTGCGGCGCGCGAGTGTTTCTTTTACCTCTAATATTGCCGAAGGATTCAGTAGAAATTCTTATAAAGAAAAATTAAATTTTTATTCAATGGCTTTAGGTTCTCTTACGGAGGTACAAAGTCAATTGTTGATTGCCAAGGATGTGGGCTATATAGATGTTGATGATTTTAATAAAATTTCTGAACAAACAATTTTGGTTAGTAAAATTAGCAATGGTTTGATTAAAAAATCAAAATCCATAATTCAAAATTCATGATTCATAATTCAGAGTCTGGTCAGTTGCTTTTGGAAATAATGGTTGCTATAGCGGCTTCGGTTATAATAGTCACGCTTGGCGCGCAATTGGTTTATGTCGGGATGAGAGGAAATAAATCGTCCAGCGAAACCAACGTGGCGTTGGGTTTGGTTGAAGAAACTTTTGAAGCCGCAAGAAACATAGCGACGGAGAAATGGCA
>JBBUDV010000002.1:39753-99101 GCA_038057075.1 Patescibacteria group bacterium | reverse complement strand
GCCGCGAAGCGGCGAGGCAACCTCCCCCAAAAATCGTGAAAGTATTATCTGGTGCTCAATTCTAAACTTTGCACGAACCCATTTTGAGCGGAACGACTGAACCGCCCCGCCGCCGCTCGCTAACGCTCGCCACACCACAGAAAAGTTTTGTTCGCATTTTTTGATTTGCGCGCGACGGATTTTTTCTTCTAAAAGGAAAACAAAACTTTTCTGTGGTGTCCTGCTCTGACCGAGCAGGCGGCGGGGCTCTGCGGACTTCGCTCGGACGGCTCGGCATTCCTCCCCCCAACCCCCTCCTGCCGAGCCGTCCTCGCTTCGGCAAAAGGTTTTTTCGGCGGAAAAATTCATAAATACATTGTATCCCATTTTGGGATTATACCATAAAAGGATATATCATAGAAATAAGTATGGGCAAGTCTATTTATACAAAAGACTATAAAGACATCATAGAACGCTTAAAAACAGCGCGAATTGAGGCTGGGCTTGCCCAGCAAGAGGTTGCCGAAAAACTCGGTAAACCGCAGTCATATATCTCAAAAATCGAGTCCGGCGAAAGACGGCTTGATGTTGCAGAGATTAAAAAGTTTGCAAATATCTACAAAAAAGACATTTCCTTTTTCATAAAATAACTATGCCAAAAATCCTTTCCAAAAAAGAAGCAGTTGAATTTCTCGGTCTTGATGAAAAGACTTTTGATAACTACTTCAAAAGTGCGGCAGAATTTCCCTGTCTTGAAAGGAGTGGCGGGAGAGGCAGATTTTATTTTGATGAGAGCGTGCTTCGTAAATGGAAAGAGGGCTTGGTGTGGAGAACTGTTGAACTAGATAAAGAGGACTACGCGTTGTGTTTAGATTTTGCCCTCGCACAGCATTTTAGAAACTATGTCCAATCGGACTTTGGTACAGGACGGCAACGAGAATTTGGACAGAAAATCACGAACTGGGTTAAGGGGCAACTAGGAGAAGTCGCTGTTAAAAAATTTCTGAAAAGAGAATTTGGTCTAAATATTGAACTTGATTTTGATATTCGTGATGAAATCGTGCTCCAAGATATAACCAGAGTTGAGGATAAGGGAAAAATGAGAACACCTAAAATTGGTGTTGGAATAAAATCGTCCAAACCCAAAAGTGCGTTTTTGGTTCTTGGGGAAAATGAAATCAAAATCAAGGAGCGTAGATCAGATATTTATATTTACTGCCGCCCCGACATTCCTGACGACCACCTACTGAGACTGACAAAAGAAGAAATTAGCGAGGCAGTAAAAAACAAACCTCATTACTCAAAATACAAGGATTTGATGCCGGACTTTGTAAATATACCCTGCGAAGTCGCGGGGTGGTGCCGCTACACTGATTTGAGAGAAGCAAAAGAAATTCCAGGACAGGAATTTGATGGTATCCGGTTCGTTAAAGAGTCCGGTCTCTTGAAAAAATCAAAAAAAGATTGGGAGGAACTTATAAAGCAACTATAGCTCCCATCTTTACATCATCAAACAGGCTCGCTATCTCGCGTGCGTTGGCTTCTCCATTAGTAAGTTTTGACTCAACCGACTCGTAAGGAATTCCGGCAAAAGTCTTTAGCACGGCAGAAATAACTGCCCGTGCTCCAACTGGAGGCACAGCCATACCGATTTGTTTTCTCGCGCTTTCTTTGGAGCCTTCAAACACAAAGTTATCGGGGAAAGACTGCAGTCGTGCTCGTTCTCGGTTTGTAAGAGCACGATGTTCTGACCAGTGGTAAACATGCGTTCCACCGCCTCCGCTTCCGGTGATCGTATAAGCGGGTTTTTTGGGGTCTAATCTTTTATAAATCTGACTCATGCGAGCACCTTTTACATTCAGTCTCAAATGTTTGGGTATTCCCTCATACCAAGCATTTTCTCCAGCGGGAATATGCTTTAGTCGCTCTATAACGCCAGCAGATTGTTTGGTAAGTTCGTGATTTTGCGCGTTATCTGATATTCGTGGATTTTCTATTGCCTCTCGCGCACTCACATAATTATATTTTGTAGTTGGAGCGGGAACCTTGAATTTTAATCCCAAATCTTTTCTTATGCCGATAATGACAATTCGGTGTCTTTGCTGTGGCACTCCATATTCTTCAAACTTATATAAATGTGGCGTGAGAATATAACCTTTTCCTGCCGAACCGAGGTCTTTCAAAATTTGTTTAAAAGCATTGCCTCCATTTGCACTTTGTAAGCCACTAACATTTTCTGCAATGAACCATTTTGGATTGTGTGTGTTTATTGCTCTGACTCCGTGAGAATAAAGGGGGCCAAATTTTCCGTCAAAACCTTTTTGCTCACCGACAACACTAAAATCATTGCAAGGAAATCCGAAGGCAAGGACATCAAACTTTGGTACTTTTTCAAAATCTATTTCTTGAACAGGGGCGCAAACAACACCTTTTTCATTTCCGTTGTGAATATTGCGAGCGTATGTTTTACAGGTATCGGCATCATAATCGTTTGCCCAAATAGGCTCAATACCATAAATAGTATTGTCATTCTCAACGGAAGATCGGATTGCGCCGAGAGCGAGTCCTCCGGGGCCAGAAAACAATTCCGCTAACCTAAATTTGATTTCTTTTTTCTTCATAAAATCTATAATCCTATTTTAGCATATTATTGCCCGATATTCTTCACAACCTCAACAACTTTGCCACTTATTCTAAAATCATCATTTTCATGAATAAAGATTGGCGAATATTCTTGCGTTGATTCTGATAGAAGTGCAATTCTAGAATTATCCGTATCCAAACGGTATTTTTTTATATTAGCCATGCCATCAATAACAGATACAACATAATCGCCATCGCATGGTGATGTGTTTTCGCTATCTACAATAACAAAATCTCCACTCTCCACATTCTTGCCACCAATGTCTGCTTTGTTTAGAGAATTACCCTCCGCTCTTAAAGCGAAAATACTTTTTTTGTTTGGAGCAAGGCGTTTGGATATTTTTAAATATCCTTCAATATTTTGATCAGCGTAAATAGTTGCCGGGCCACAATTAGCGGCACCGACTATTGGAATTGAAACAAAAATATCTCCAGCCTTTGCTTTGTTACTAATTCTGCTGATTTTTTTATTTTTTCTATCGATCAAAATAAAACCCTTTCTCTCCAGCTGGGAGAGATGGTGTTTAATTTTTTGGGGAAGTTTTTCTCCTATCAACTCTCCGACCTGGCGCAGTGCGAGACCGCCAATATTCTTATCATCAATCACTTTGAGTAGTTTTTCTTGTATTGTATGCATATTGATATTATAGTGGATATGTCAAAGATATGCAAAAAGTTATCCACAGGCAATTAAAGTATGACAGAGTTGACAGATTTTATTTAGCCGCTTAATATATAAGCATTCCCGATGATCTGAAAAGACCATAAGGTCGACGGCGAGTACAAAAAAATTAACTCAAACAAAAGAATCAATATGAAAGTAAACAATATCAATGGAACAAGCGATAATTCCTGCAAATGCGGGAGTTGGTTGGATCACTGGAAAAACTACAGTCGCCAATCGCTCCAAACTTATTGCCCGGAAAAAAGCTGTACTAAAAAGCCCGAGGTCGGTGCCCATGTCCAAAAGGACAGTTCATACGACAAAAATTGGTACATTATTCCACTGTGCAGTGAACATAACCGTCAGACGAGGGGTTTGTTGGAGGTTGGCGACTCAATCGCTCTTGTGTCTGCAAACACCAGTCAAACTTGTGGTTGAAGGTACACAGATGGTAGATATGAAAAAGGTCGAAATTATTAACCAATAGCACCCAATCAATCTATGGCTTCAAAGAAACTAATTGAGGAAGTTTGGGACAAGGCAAAAGAAATGAAGGGCAAAGACACTGATGTTTGGAGAAAGGATACTTACGGCAATAAAATCCGTTTCGCTTCTTATGGCACAGAGGGAGAATATGGCTGGGAGATTGATCATAAAAACCCCAAAGATAAGGGTGGAAGTGATCAGTTGAGAAATCTACAGCCACTCCATTGGGAAGAGAACCGCGAAAAAGGCGCAAAGACCCAACACAAAGGTAAATAGGGTACTTCGAAAAAGCGACCCAGTAGTTAGAGCCTGATCGCCTGAGAATTATCCGCAGGAAAAAATTGCTGTCCGGCTTGGATGAGATGGCGAACGACCGGCGCACCCTCGGCAGAAGCCTTGCATTGCAAGGCTTTTCTGTTTTTGCTAATATGCAATTATGTTTTTGCTTACGAGGAAAAGAAGCTAAAGATTATTCAGCGCACTTGTGCGCTTCTTTATCTTTGCCCTCGTAAGCTAATGGATAAACTGCCTCTGTTCTAATGAGGACTTGCGGGTTCGAATCCTGCCGAGGGTGCTGATGAATTTTTCCGCCGAAAAAACCTTTTGCCGAAGCGAGGACGGCTCGGCAGGAGGGGGTTGGGGGGAGGAATGCCGAGCCGTCCGAGCGAAGTCCGCAGAGCCCCGCCGCCTGCTCGGTCAGAGCAGGACACCACAGAAAAGTTTTGTTTTCCTTTTAGAAGAAAAAATCCGTCGCGCGCAAATCAAAAAATGCGAACAAAACTTTTCTGTGGTGTGGCGAGCGTTAGCGAGCGGCGGCGGGGCGGTTCAGTCGTTCCGCTCAAAATGGGTTCGTGCAAAGTTTAGAATTGAGCACCCTGATAGAAATTTATACGTAATTATTAATCAATCGTATTATTTTTTATATTGCTATATTCCATGTTTTCACCCCTATTTATTTCTAACTGGGCAGGCTAATGGTAAAAATTTTTAATAAAACTTTTTATTTAATTATTCTTTGCGGAGCCGCGGCTTTGACCGCGATTTTGTTTTTGATTTATCCGAAATTTTACATTCGCCAACTTACTGATAAAAACCCCCAAGCAGTTTACTTTCCAAAAAATAATTTAAAAATAGACATTGAGGTTGCGGCGACTCCTTATCAATGGACAAAAGGTTTGATGTTTCGGGAAAATATGCCGGAAGATTCAGGAATGCTGTTTATTTTCCCAAATGAGGAAACCAGAAGTTTTTGGATGAAAAATACGCTCATTCCTTTAGATATTATTTTTATTTCAAAAGATAACCCCGAAGGAAAGCAATTTTCCAACGGGGCAGGAAAAATTGTTGATATAAAAGAAAATTTTGAGCCGTGTCCGGCCGAAACAATTATGTGCCCGATTTATAATTCCAAATCGCCGGCAATGTACGTGTTGGAGGTTAATGCCGGGTTTTCGGCAAAAAATAAAATTGAAATCTGGGATAGAGTTGAATTTTAGTTTTTTAAACATTTATTTAATTTTGGATACCATATAAATATATGACAAAGGCCTATTTTAACGGTAAAATTGTATCGGCTAAAAGCATAAAAATTAATCCTTATGATATTGGAATATTAAGAGGATATGGTGTTTTTGACGTGATGTGCACACAGAACAATAAGCCTTTTCTTATTAAAGAACATTTTGACAGATTAAAAAATTCGGCTGCCGCGCTTAAATTAAAACTTCCTTTTTCAGAGAAAAAATATCAAGTTATCGTGGGGAAATTAATTAAAAACGGTAATTTTAAAAAATCAATCATAAGGACAATTTTAACTGGAGGTGTGAGCGCCAATGCTTTTTCAAAGGGCAGGCCGACTTGTTATATTCTTATTGAAAAATTTTTAGAACTTCCAAAAAGAATTTATGATGAAGGAGCGGCGGTAATTACCCATGAATTTGAAAGGCATTTGCCGCGAGCTAAGGTTACTAATTACGTTGAGGCTATTCGGAATCAAGAAATAAAAGAAAAAAATAAGGCATTGGAAATTATTTACATTAAAAACGGGATTGCTTTGGAAGCGTCAACCAGTAATTTTTTTATAGTTGATAAAAAAGGAAAATTAATAACTTCCAAAGAAGGAATTTTACTTGGAACCACCAGAAATTTAATAGTTAAATTGGCAGTTAATAAATTTAAAGTTGAAGAAAGAAGTATATTGGAAAATGAATTGCGTGGCGCAAAAGAGGTTTTTCTCACCGCAACCAATAAGGATATTGTTCCTATTGTAAAAATAGACGGGAATAAAGTCGGAGACGGCAAAGTTGGCGAAAAAACCAAAGTTTTAATGAATTTGTTTAATAATTTTGTAAATAATTATTAAACTTAACTATTATGAGTGGGCATTCACATTGGTCGGGTATAAAACATAAAAAGGAAGCGACTGATAAAAAGAAAGGCAAGATATTTTCTAAATTATTGAAAGCGATAACGATTGCGGTGGGGGCTGAGCCGAATCCGCAATTTAACGCCAAATTAAGAGCCGTAATTGATAAAGCGAAAGAAAACCAGGTGCCGGCCGACAATATTGAGCGGGCAATTAAGCGCGCGTCGGAGGTTGGCGAAAACTTGGAGGAACTATTGATGGAGGCCTACGGGCCGGAAGGCGTTGCTATTTTAATAGAAGCGATTACCGACAGCAGAAATAGAACAATAAGCGAAGTTAAAAAAATTTTAAAAGACAATGACGCCAAATGGGCGGACCCGGGGAGCGTTCAGTGGACATTTGAACGGGGGGCGAACGGCTGGCAAGCGAAATTTAAACAACAGATTTCCGATAGCGGCAAGGAAAAACTTCAAAAATTAATTAACGACCTGGAAGAGCATGACGACGCGCAGGAAGTCGTTACAAATATTGAGTCATGAAAATTTTAGGCATTGACCCGGGAACTACCAGAATCGGCTATGGCGTTATTAGCGCCCATGGCTCTGATTTACAATATTTATCAAGCGGACTTTTAAAAATTATTTCTTTTGACAAAGAAAAGCGCCTTTTGGAACTGGCAACTGAATATGAAAGTTTGTTAAAAAAAGAAAAGCCCGATTTGGTTTCTTTGGAAAAACTTTATTTTGTGAAAAATGTTAAAACTGGTTTAGAAGTGGCGCAGTCGCGCGGCGTGATAATTTTTCTTACGAAACAGAATAAAATTCCGATTGTGGAATATACGCCTTCGGAAATGAAACTGAATATTACTGGAAGCGGCAACGCGGATAAAAAGGCGGTGGCGAAAATGGTAAGGTTGATTTTGAAAACCGATGAAATTAAAGGGCCTGATGACGTTTTTGACGCGGTGGCAATAGCGATTGTGGCGGCGAATCACGCGAAGTTTAATAAAAGCTAACAGGATTGACACATTGTAAAAATTTGCTATACTTTGAAAAGTTAATCCGCAGTTCGCGGATTTTCTTATATAAAAAAGTCTCGATGCCAATATACGAATGAATTCTAATTATACGAATATAATTTGCGCTCATTAGTATTATTAGTACAATTAGTATATTAGAATTGATACAAAAATTTTATGTTGGATTTAAAATCATTAAACTGGGCCATTAAACAGATTGCCGAAGAAAAGGGTTTGGAGGAAAGCCAGATTTTTGCCGCGGTTGAATCGGCTATCGCGGCGGCTTATAAAAAAGAATACGGCAAAAAAGGAGAGATTATTCACGTTAAATTGAATTCCAAAACCGGCAAGATGGATTTTTGGAAAGTTAAAACAATTGTTGACGAGACAACGGTTAGGATTATTAAGGAAGGCGAGGAACCCGCCGACACCGAGGTTATGGCGGGCAAAGGAGGCGATAAAAAGCAAGAGGAAATTAGCGAGGATGAAAAACTTCCGCGATACAATCCGGAGCGGCATATTTTAATAAATGAAGCCAAAGAAATAAAACCGGACGCGCAGCTTGGCGATGAATTAGTTTTTTCGTTGGAAGAACATCAGGATTTCGGCAGAATCGCGGCGCAAACCGCCAAGCAGGTTATTTTACAGAAAATACGCGAAGCGGAAAGGGATTCAATAAGAAAAGAATTCCAAAATAAAGAAGGCGAAATTTTAAGCGGCACGGTACAAAGGATTGAAAGAGGCAGCGTGTTTGTTGATTTCGGCCGAGCAATGGGCATTATGTTTTACAACGAAACTATTCCCGGGGAACATTATAAAATAGGAGAAAGATTGAGATTTTACATTGTCGCGGTTCAGGAAGAAGAAGGAAAAAGACCGGGTATTATTTTATCCCGCTCGCATCCCGAGTTCATAAAAAAACTTTTTGAATTGGAAGTTCCGGAAATTGCCGAGGGGTTGGTTGAAATAAAGGCCTTAGCCCGCGAGGCGGGAAGCAGAACGAAAATCGCGGTTGTCGCCAAAGAAGAAAGTGTTGACCCAATCGGCGCCTGTGTTGGCCAACGCGGCACAAGAGTTATGACCGTAACCAATGAACTTGGTAATGAAAAAATTGACATTATTGAGTGGTATGACGATCCAGCTAAATTTATCGCGGCGAGTTTGTCGCCGGCCAAGGTTCAGGAAGTTCAAATTATGCCCAGAAAAGAAGCGAAAGTTATGGTTCCCGAAGACCAATTGAGTTTGGCCATCGGAAAAGACGGACAGAACGCGCGACTGGCGGCGAAATTAACCGGATGGAAAATTGATATCCGTTCACAGTCAAGGCCCGAGGAAGCCAGCGGAGTGTTCGGGGAACAACCAACGACTAACGATAAACAACCAACAACAGAAGAAAAAGAAAAAACAAACGAAGAATAATAAACGAATTATGAATTATGGACTAAGAGTTTGTGTTCATAATTCTTAATCCATACTTCGTAATTCATAAATATAATATGTATTACCTAATATTTACTCCAGTTGTTGTGGCAATTATTTATACGGTTTATCTTATATTGTGGCTGAAAAAACAGCCGTCCGGCGACTCTAAAATGCAGGAAATTTCCAAAGCCATTCAGGAAGGATCATCCGCATTTTTGAACAGGCAATATAAGACCGTCGCCGTTGTCGCGGCGATTCTTTTTATAATTATCGGTTTAACTTTGGGTTGGACAATGTCATTTGGATTTTTAGTTGGAGCATTTGCTTCGGCTTTGGCCGGTTATATCGGAATGAATGTCGCGGTTAGGGCGAATGTAAAAACCGCGGAAGCCGCAAAAAAAGGTTTGGCGGAATCATTGTCATTGGCTTTTAAAGCCGGCTCGGTAACGGGACTGCTTGTTGTCGCTTTGGGACTTCTGGCTGTTGCCGGATTTCTTTTGCTCACTAAAGATGTCAAAGGTCTGATTGGTTTGGGCTTTGGAGCGAGTTTGATTTCAATTTTTGCCCGTTTGGGAGGAGGCATTTTTACCAAAGCGGCTGATGTCGGAGCCGACTTAGTCGGCAAAGTTGAAGCCGGAATTCCGGAAGACGACCCGAGAAATCCGGCGGTTATCGCGGACAATGTCGGCGATAATGTCGGCGATTGCGCGGGCATGGCGGCGGACCTTTTTGAAACATACGCGGTTACTTTAATCGCCTCAATTTTGTTGGGCGCTTTAACTATCGGTTCAATTGGAATTTATTTTCCATTAGCTTTGGCGGGTACGGCGATTTTGGCTTCCGTTTGCGGAATGTTTTTCGTCAAATTGGGAAATTCTTCGGCAGGTTCAGGACAAAACATTATGAACGCTCTATATAAAGGAATATTCGCGGCGATTATAATTTCAGCCGGTTTATTTTATTTCATCACGAAACTTTATTTTGCGGAAAATTATTTGAATATTTATTTCAGCGCGCTTGTCGGTTTAATGGTGACAATATTTATGGTGGTAATAACCGATTATTATACCTCTAAAAGATTCAGGCCTGTTAAGGCGATTGCCGAAGCGTCAAAATCAGGACACGGAACAAACATTATTATGGGTTTGGCCGTGGGAATGGAGTCAACACTGGCGCCGATTATTTTAATCATCTCGGGAATTTCCGCGAGCTATTGGTTTTCCGGGATTTACGGAATAGCGGTTGCGGCGTTGAGCATGCTTTCGGTCGCCGGAATGGTTGTCGCCATAGATTCTTTCGGGCCGGTTACGGACAACGCGGGCGGCATCGCGGAAATGACCAATCAGCCGCATGAAATCAGAAAAATCACCGACGCTCTTGATTCGGTTGGCAACACCACCAAGGCGGTTACCAAGGGATATGCCATCGCTTCAGCCGGCCTCGGAGCTTTGGTTTTGTTTTCCGCTTACACGGAGGAGTTGGCCAAACTGGCGAAGGACATTTCTTTTAATCTTAGTGATCCCCGCGTTATTATTGGATTGTTTTTGGGAGCCGCGTTGCCTTACATTTTCAGTTCAATGGCGATGAAGGCCGTCGGGAAAGCCGCGGGTTCGGTTATTGACGAAGTAAGACGTCAATTCAGAGAAATTAAAGGGATTATGGAAGGAAAAGCAAAACCGGATTACGGAGTCGCGGTTGATATTGTAACTAAAGCGGCATTGAAAGAAATGATTTTGCCGGCGATTATTCCGATTGCGGCGGTTTTGGCAGTCGGGTTTTTACTTGGCGCCAAGGCATTGGGAGGATTTTTAATCGGTTCAATTATTTCCGGAATTTTCTTGGGAATTTCAATGACTACCGGCGGAGCCGCGTGGGATAACGCCAAAAAATACATTGAAGACGGAAATTTCGGCGGCAAAGGTTCGGAGGCGCACAAAGCCGCGGTTACCGGAGACACTGTCGGCGATCCATATAAAGACACCGCTGGTCCGGCGATTAATCCTTTGATTAAAGTTATAAACATTGTGGCGCTGTTGATTGTTAGATTCCTGTAATAAATCAACGAATAACGAATTTAGTACGAATTAACGAATAAGCGAATTACAAATAAAAAAAGGCCGCTCCCGATGAAACGTGGGAGCGGTTTTGCGTTTACTTAACCACTATCATAATCTCTCCTGATTTCGTATTGAATGTTACATCTTTTATTTCCACCTTTTCTTTGATTTCTGTGACGATGTGCATTCCGATAAAAGGCGGAAATGGCAATTCAACGAAATTGATTACGTTGGGCTTGTGAAAATATGTCATACTAACTTTGATCATAAAACATCCTCCCTAATTGAAATTGTTAAATTGCGATTTTAACTCGCTTTTGCGAGATAATTTTTAATATGATAGCATACGTATTTTAAAATGTCAAGCTTGATTAATTTTGTTTGATTGGTATACTATTAAAGAAATTAAAAATAGAAAAATAAAAATGAAAAATGACAGTGAGAAGTGTAAAATTTTAAATTTAATTTTCAGCTTTTCATTTTCAGTTTTTAATTTGAAACATGGAAATATTAATCCCGACAGTTATAGAAAAAACAATGAACGGCGAGCGCGCGTATGATATTTATTCGCGATTGCTTAAAGAACGGATAATTTTTCTCGGCGGAGCGATTAACGACCAGGTTGCCAATGCGATTATCGCGCAACTTTTGTTTTTGGAACACGAAGACCCGAAAAAAGACATTAAACTTTACGTTAATTCTCCGGGCGGAGTGGTGACTGCCGGCATGGCGATTTATGACACCATGCAATATATTAAGCCGGATGTTTCTACTATTTGCGTCGGTATGGCTGCTTCAATGGGCGCCGTTATTTTGGCAGCGGGCAAAAAAGGAAAAAGATTCGCTTTGCCCAACGCGGAGATTTTGCTTCATCAGGTGATGGGCGGAGCCGAGGGTCAGGCCGCGGACATTGCGATTACCGCGAAGCAGATTGTAAAGATTAAGGATAAACTTAACGCGATTATCGCCAAGCACACCGGCCAGCCGATTGCCAAGGTTGAAAAAGACACGGACAGGGATTTTTATATGACAGCCGCGGATGCCAAAGAATACGGAGCGATTGACGAAATAATCAAAGGAAAGAACGGAAGATAGTGGAAAACGCCGCTTTTAAAAGCGGCGTTTTTTGTTTATAATTTAATTATGAAAATATTTTTTGCTGAAATTGAAAAGTGGGAACAAGATTATATTAAAACGCAGTTGCCGGGAGCGGAGCTGGTTTTTAGCGAACAAAAGTTAAATAAAGACAATCTTCCGCAACAAAATGATTTTGAAATTATTTCCGTTTTTGTCGGTTCAAAAGTTGACGCTGATGTTATAAATCATTTTCCGAACTTGAAAATCATTACAACGCGTTCCACCGGGTTTGATCATATTGATCTTGAATCATTAAAACAAAAAAACATTAAAACAGGTTACGTTCCGGGATATGGGGACAACACCGTGGCGGAATTCGCTTTTGGGTTGCTTTTAAATTTGTCCAGAAAAATGTATCAGGCAATTGACCGTCTTAAAGAAACAGACGCTTTCAATTATGAGGGGTTAAGAGGTTTTGATTTGAAAGACAAAACAATCGGTATTGTCGGAACAGGAAGAATCGGGCAATACGCGGTGAAAATCGCGAAAGGATTTGGAATGAACGTTATCGCTTTTGATGCATTTCCTAAAGCGGAATTGGCGGAGCAATTGGGATTTAAATATGTTTCTTTTGACGAGCTTTTAGGCCAATCCGACGTGATTGATTTACATGTTCCGTATATTGCTCCTTCGGCGAGCTCAGGACAAGCTGGCACGCATCACATGATAAATATGGGGAATATAGGTAAAATTAAAAAAGGCGCGATACTTATTAATACAGCGCGCGGCGCGATTGTGGAAACTGAGGCAATGGTTAAAGCGCTTAATGAAGGAATTTTAGGCGGAGCTGGAATGGATGTTTTAGAGGAAGAGGGCGTGATTCAGGATGAAACGGCGTTTTTGTTATACGGTCATCCGGAAGAGCATAATTTAAAAGCGGCATTGGCAAATCACGTTTTAATTAATATGCCAAACGTGGTAATTACGCCGCATACCGCGTTCAACACCACAGAGGCCTTGCAGAGGATTTTAGATACCGATATTGAGAATATTAAAAGTTTTGTTGAAAAAGGGGAAGCGAAATATCCGGTGCCGGTAAAATAATCTATGAAAGAAAAAATTAAGAATTGGCTAAAAGAAAATTGGTTGTTTAGAACAATAATGACGATAATAGCAGTTTTCTTCCTTATTCTGTTCATTTTCGAACCATACATTGGTGATATTGAGACTTGGTTTAATAAACGGAAATATTACAATACCGTAAGCGAAATCGCCTCGAAACAATTAGAGGGCATGTGGTATGGAAAAGATGCAGCGGTAAATAAAATGATTGCATTTCAAGCTGAAGCAGAAAATTGGATTTTTAGCGGTCAGGAAGGTTTTGCTCTTATTAAAACAGGAGACTTAGATGTGCCATTTGTAACATCGGCGCTATTTATATTCACCGATCCTAATGACGAGAACCGCCGACATATCTTAAGGAATACTTATATTTTTCATAATAATTACGATGCTTGGGTTCCCCTATCTTCTCATTTGATGGAATTCTTCAAGGGGAAAGGGAAATCAGTTAGTCGGTATGTAATGTGGCAGGGAGATTATGAGATTCCATTTTTCAAATAATAAATCAACGATACTATAATGGTAGCTGGGTAGGGCAACTTGTAGAAATTTTTAGAATTTATTATATTGCGTTTATGCTTAACACGAAAGGACTTATACCAAAACCAGAAATAACAGAGGAAAACTTGGATGAACTGGTAAAATCAGCTTGTAAAAACGGATACGCTCACATATCTGTTATTACTCTGCATAGTCAATCAGCCCGTCTCACCTTTAGAATACACAGAACCAAAGGTTTTAATCGCGTGGAGATCGATACTCATAGCTGTAATTGGGATATTAGCGAAGTGGGTCGGATGGCTTTTATGAACTTGGCCAAAAACTATCCTGAAAATATAAAAGATCCATATTGCGGTAAGTGTATTATGAGGGTTTATGTAAAGCACGATGACAAAAAAATGTGGGGTGTAGGACTGTGGTTATCGTATATGCTGGAAGTTTTGAGAAGGGGCGAAAACCTAATGGAGATAAAAATCTCCTGAAAATAGCGAGTAGTACAATAGCTAAATTTCAGTTATCTACAACCCTATTTTTCCCGATGGCCCGTTGGCTAATAAAAAATGAAATTAGATAATAAGGAAATTGCGAAAACTTGATTAAAAATTAAAGGCGGAAATAGTAAGTAGTTGGGCAGAGTAAATCGTAAATGCTTGTATTGTCCCTAAATCATCACTATACTAATATTATTATTTTTCTCTAAACCTATGAATAACAACGAAGAACTCATAAAAAAAGCTGATATTCAAAAGATAGCCGAAGAGGGGGCTAAAATCTACGAACAGATTAAAGTTAAGTATGACCCTAAAGAAAGGGGCAGGTTTTTGGCTATTGATATTGATAGTAAAGAAGTATATCTCGGTAATACAAGCGCAGAAGCATTGGAATTAGCCAGAGAGCATCATCCAAACAAGGTTTTTTATGTTGTAAAAATAGGTTTTGATGTTGCTGAAACGATGGCAAAAACATTTACTGACCTTTAAATTTGTAAAATGATTAGCGGTGTTTTCGTAGAAAATATACCTTTAATAAAAGTTGTTGTGGCTTGGGGGCAATCTGTGCAAACCCCTTTTGTTATATTAGACACTGGTTTTACTGGTGATTTACAAGTAACTCCAGAGATAGCGATTGAACTTGGTCTTAAAGTTGTTGGTGTTACTAAAACGCAAATTGCTAATGGTCAGGTTATTGAAGTTCCCGTAGCTCTTGCGATTGCGTCAATGGAAGGAGCGACAAATTACATTCAAGTTTTAATATCCGACAGTTTCCCGTTAGCGGGTATCAGTTTTCTGACAAAGTTTGGTTATAAAGCATTGGTTGATTGCAAGTATAGAACGGTTGTTTTAGAAAAAGTTTAACACTCTATTTATAATTCATTCTTTTATGCGTAAATTGTTATAAAAAAATTTTAAAATTTATTAAAAAATAAAATTTATTATGAAAAAAACAAAAATTGCAATCAATGGGTTTGGGAGAATTGGTCGCTTGTTTTTACGGCAAATTATTGACGAGTCAAACATGGAAGTGGTTGCTATCAACGATTTAGGCGACTTGGAAAATCTAGCGTATTTGTTTAAGTACGACACGGTCTATAGAAGTTTTCCGGGAGAAGTTAAAAGCGACAAACAGAAAGGCGTTTTGATTATTGACGACAAGGAAATCAAATTTGTTCAGGAAAAAGATCCGGCTAAATTGCCGTGGAAGGACTTGGGAATTGATATTGTTGTTGAATCTACCGGTGTTTTTGAATCGTATGAAAAAGCCAAATTACATTTGGACGCCGGCGCCAAGCGAGTGGTTTTAACCGCTCCGGCAAAAGACGCCGATAACGAACTTGGCAAAACAATTTTATTGGGAATCAATGAAGGCGACATGAAAAAGTGTGATATTTCTTCCAACGCTTCCTGCACCACAAACGGGATTTCTCCGGTAATCGCCGTGATGGCGGAAAGTGTTGGGGTGGAAAAAGCGGTTTTAAACACAATCCACGCTTTGACCAATACGCAATCGGTTGTTGACAGCGCCGTCAAAGGAGACGATTTCAGGCGGGGCAGGGCTAGCGGACAGAATTTAATTCCGTCCACGACGGGAGCGGCTATCGCCGTGACAAGAGCTTTTAAGGAACTGGAAGGAAAATTTGACGGCATTTCCATCCGCGTGCCGATAATCACGGGTTCTCTTGCGGACGTTACTTTTGTGGCAAAAAGAAAGACGTCAGTTGAGGAAATAAACGAGATTTTCAAAAAAGCGGAGAAAGACCCGAGGTGGCAGGGGATTTTAAAAACAATTGACGAGCAAATTGTTTCTTCGGATATTATCGGCGAGCCGCATGGCGCGATTGTGGATTTGAAATTCACCAAGGTCATCGGAGGCGACTTAGTGAAGGTTTTGGCGTGGTATGACAATGAATGGGGGTATGTGGTGACGCTGGTGAGACATGTTTTGAAAGCAGCGGAGAACTTATAAGAGAATCAAGAATAATGAATTATGAATTATGGAAAATGCAAAATTACATTCTTAATTCTTAATTCACACTTCATAATTCATGCACATCTATATTGGGGCTGACCATAGGGGGTTTGAACTTAAAGAATCTTTGAAAAAATTTTTAACTGAAGGCGACTATCAAGTTGTTGATTTAGGCAATGTTAATTATGACGCGAACGACGATTATCCGGATTTCGCAAAACTTGTCGCTCAAAAAATTTCCAATAATCCGGAAGACCGAGGAATTTTAATTTGCCGTTCCGGCGCCGGCGTGGATATTGTGGCGAATAAATTTAAAGGAGTGCGCTCGGCTTTGGTAACGGACGTTAAACAAGCGGAACTTGTCCGATATGATGACGACACAAATGTTTTAAGTTTGGCTTCGGAATTAACCAATGAAGAAGCCGCTAAAAAAATCGTTGATGTTTGGCTTAAAACCCAGTTTTCCGATTTGGAAAAAGATAAAAGAAGAATTGAAAAAATAGAAAAAAAATAATCCGCTAATGGCGGATTATTTTTTGATAAGTCCCAAAACCTTTTTCACTTGCTTCATTTTTTTGGCGGCTTGGGTTTCGGCTTTTTTGCGGCCGGATTCCATTATTTTTTCAACAAAACCGATTTTTCGCGACAATAATTTTTTCCTTGCCCGAAACGGCCTCAATGATTCAATAATAAGTTCGGCAAGGTCTTTTTTGAACTGGCTGTAAGTAGCGCCCTCAAATTTATGTTCAATTTCTTTGGCAGTCAAGTCGCTGAAGCCCTGATAAATTCTTATTAAATTGGAAATTGCCGGTTTTGATTCCGGGTGATAGGCGACTTCGCGGCCTGAATCGGTGGCGGCGCGTTTTATTTTTTCTTTTATTACATCCGATGAATCGTCTAAAAACAAGCAAGTTTGCGGGACTGATTTGGACATTTTTTTGGACGGGTCAAGTAAACCCATTATTTTAGGCGTTTCGGTTAAAAGTTCTTTTGGTTCAATAAAAATTTTTTTGAATTTTGAGTTGAATTTTCGCGCCAAAGTTCTTGTGAGTTCCAAATGTTGGAGCTGGTCTTCGCCGACCGGAACCACTTCGGCGTCATAAAGAAGAATATCGGCGGCTTGAAGAACGGGATAATCAAAAAGTCCAACATTAACTTCATCTTGACGGGAGGCCTTGTCTTTGAACTGAACCATTCTTTTTAATTCTCCTAAAGGAGTGATGGTATTTAAAATCCACGTTAACTCCGCGTGTTGCGGAATTTGCGACTGGACAAAAATCACGGATTTTTTCGGGTCAATCCCGACTGCCAGCAAATTCAAAACAACGTCAATTATTTGTTTGTATTTTTCAGACGGATTAAAATCCGCGGTGAGAGAATGAAGATCCGCGACAAAAAAATAGCACTGGTAGCGGCCGGAATTTTGGAGATAAACGAAATTTTTCAGCGCGCTAATGTAATTTCCGATATGGAGTTTTCCCGACGGCTGGATGCCGGATACGAGAACGGGCTTTGACACTGAATTAAGAATTAAGAATTAAGAATTAAGAATTAAGAATTGTGGATGGCCATAATTCATTATTCATAATTCGTTATTCATTATCTATACTTGTATTATCACTGGCAGCACCATTGGTCTGCGTTTCGTTTTAGTATACAAAAACTGGCCGATTTGGTCACGTATGAGCGCTTTTATATAATCGGGTTCAAGTTGCTGGTGTTTGGGAATTTTTCCGACGATTCCCTTGATTTTTCTTCTTAAATCTTCCACAAGCTCTTTGTTTTCTTTGAGGTAAATAAAACCGCGGGAAATGATGTCGGGATTTTTTAGAAATCTGCCGCTTTTTCTGTCCAACGTTGAGATGATAACCACCATTCCTTCTTGAGATAAAACCTTTCGGTCGCGCATGACGATTTCACCGACGTCGCCGACACCCAAGCCGTCAACCATAACGTAATAAGTTGGGATCATTTCTTCAAGAACTTCAACGCCGTGTTTTGAAAAGGCGATGATTTGGCCGTTGTCCACAAGTAGGATGTGTTTTTCGGGGATTCCGGTTTCTTGCGCAAGCGAGGCGTTACTGGCGCGCATGAAATAATAACCGTGAATGGGAATGTATAATTTAGGTTTAACCGTTTCAATGATGATTTTAAGCTCTTCGCCGGTGGCGTGCCCCGAAGCGTGAATGTCCACAAGCGTAGAATGGTAGACCTTGGCGCCTTGGCGGCTTAAATTGTCTTTAAGAACCTGAACAGAACGTTCATTGCCCGGAATTATTGATGAAGAGAAAATAACCGCGTCGCCTCGTTTGATTCTGACGCTTCTATGTTCGCCGTTGACGATTTTCATCAAACTGGCGTTTGATTCTCCTTGGGCGCCGGTTGATAAAATTAAAATTTTATCGTCTTTATATCTGTTGATTTCTTCAAGCGAGATAATGGTGCCTTTTTTAGTTTTGATATAGCCGAGATTTTGGGCGATTTGAAGATTGGTTTTCATTGAAAGTCCGGAGATGGCGACTTTTCTGTTGTGTTTTTC
Organism: Patescibacteria group bacterium; assembly: GCA_038057075.1. Taxonomy (GTDB): domain Bacteria; phylum Patescibacteriota; class Minisyncoccia; order UBA6257; family UBA9933; genus DAHWFZ01. The sequence goes on along the minus strand of JBBUDV010000002.1, from coordinate 80,762 downwards.
CGCGATTTTTATGATTTCCCCGATGCGGTTAAGAAGCGAAGCAAAAACGCCGACAATAATTCTTCCTGTGGCTTTTTTGAAAATCTCGTCAATGTTTTTCTCTACGGTCCTTTCGGAAATTGATGGCCCGGTTTTTTCCGCGTTGGTGCTGTCTAAAAACAAGCCGAGTATATTTTCTTTTCCGACCCATTTGAATTCTTCCAAGCCGATGGGCGAACCGTCTTCGGCGTAGTCAAATTGAACGTCGGTCGCGTAAACAAAATTTCCGACTGGAGTTTTTAATAGGATACTGACGGTATCGGGAATGCTGTGAATGATTCCAAAAAACGTGGCTTCAAGATTGTCCGAGAGTTTTATAGTGTCGCGGTTTTTGATGATTACAATGTCGAGTTTGGGCGCGTTGGGGAATTCGCCGTGTCTTTTTTTGATGATTTCAGCGGTAAGCGCCGTGGTGTAAATCGTCGGGTTGCCGATTTTTCCCAAAATGTAAGGAAGCGCGCCCATGTGGTCGTAATGCGCGTGGGTTATGACAAGGCCTTTAATGTTGTGCTTGCGCGGTTCCAGATATTCAACGTTGGGAATGATAAAATCTATTCCCGGAGTGTCTTCTTCGGGGAATTGCAGGCCCGCGTCAAACAGGACAATTTCGTTTTTATATTCAAAAACGGACATGTTGCGACCGACTTCTTCAAATCCTCCAAGCGCCACAAATTTGACCGCATCTTGGTGGGTTTCTTTTAAAACATGTTTTCTTTCCGGTTTTTCAGTCCTGAATATTCTATGAGTTTTTTTTGTTATCATATTTTATTATTTTTTTATTATTAATTTATTTAAAAGTAAAAATTGGTGTGCCCAGGAGAGGAGTTGAACCTCCAAGACCTTACGGTCACAGCGACCTGAACGCTGCGTGTCTGCCAGTTTCACCACCTGGGCGAAAAACGACTAACAACTGACAACTAACGACCAAAAACAATCGGAATTTAGCTATAAAGTGAAAATGTTATAAGTCGTAAATTGTAAGTTAATTTTTACTTCCCTCTACCCCCGTATTTTTCAAAGATTGTCCAAAAGTTTAAATTTTTTTCCGTTTTATTATGAACTTTATGAAAATCGCCGCGAGGAACAAGGATAATATCCTTGCCTTTAACTTTCATCGTTTGGTTAGCGACTTCTATCGTTCCTTCGCCGTCAATAAAAATATAAACCTCGTCGGCTTTGTCATGGGAGTGACCGGTGGTTGATTTTTGAGGATAAAGCTCGGTTAAAGAGACGGTTAAATTATCAAGCTCGGAGAGATCGTATACTTTATAAATTTCATTATCTCTTATAAGTTTAGCGCGTTGTTTATATTCTTCTATATTCATTTTAAGATGTCAATCCCTCACCCTTCAAATACGTCATTTTCACAAAACCTTTTGTAAATTATAGCGTTTTTTAATAAAAATCAATAATTTATTTTAATCTTTGTTTTTCAAGTAAAATGTCCGGGTTTTCGGTATTTGAAGGGTGAGGGATTAATTTAATTATAGCAAATTATTTTTTAAATATTCTAACTGTCCTTACATACCAATCTTTGATGTTTGAAAAGCGGTCGCCGGGAAGGGACAAATAATTTTGTTCAAATCCCCTTAAAGTTTTAGAGCTGACATATATATAGTGGGGCGAGTAAAGGAAAACAGCCGGAGTGTCGGCATTAATGATTTTTTGAAGTTCTTTTAATTCTTCTTGGCGTTTATTCGGGTCAAAATCGGTTCTAATGATTTCTATGAGAAAATCGGCATTTTTATTTTCGTAAAGCGACAGATTGAGGCCTGGGTGGAATTTTTGGCTTGAGTGCCAGAAGGAAAACGGGTCAAGATTTTTTCCGTAAATGTTTCCAAAAAGAAGCATTTCATAATTTCTCGGTTTGATTATATCTTCTTCAAAATCGGCCGGAGCCGGGAAGTTTAAATTGATTTTAACTCCGATTTTAGCCCAGTCGTCTTTTATTATTTTTGCGGTTTCCGTTAAAAACGGCGTCGGGTAAACGGTCAGGCCGAATTCCAGTTTTTTCAGAGACAATTTTTCCTTGATTTCCCTTACGCCGTCAGGATTTACGGTCCAACCGAGTTCGTCCAAAATCGCGCCGGCTTTTTCCATTGAGAAATCAACGCTTGGGTCGTAATCGTGATTTTGGAAAAGAAGCGGACCGTCAATCGGAATCGCCGCGTCTTTGAAAATCGTTTTGACGATTTTGGCTTTGTCCGTGGCGTAGTTTAAGGCGGCTCTTAGACCTTTGTCTTTAAGCAAGACATTGTTTTGCGGTTCAAAAAACACGGCATAATAACGAGGCATGACGATTTTAAAAACTTTGTGCGGAATGTAAATTTTTGAGAGATTTTTATAATCAGCCGGCGAAAATCCGTCAATTTCTCCGGAATTAAAGGCCTTAATCACCTCTTCTTCATTGGGATAAAAACGGAAAGAAAATTTATCAAGATGCGGCTTGTCGCCGGGAAAAGAATCATTTCTTTCCAGAATAAATTTAGTGATAAATCCGTCGCGCCTTTTTTCAAAACTGATGAATTTAAACGGCCCGCTTGAGACCGGCTCTATGTTGTAGGTGGAAAGTTTCATGTGCGCGAAAGGAATGCCGGAGAAAAGATGTTTTGGAATCGGCTTTAAATCAAGTAGGTTATTTTCAAAATAAGCGTAAGGATTGGGCAGAACAATTTTTATTTCTCGTTCGCTGGTTCGTTCCACCTTGACTCCTTTCCATGAAGAATAGAGAGGCGAATTGGTATCAGGGTCTTGAATGGCTTTAATTGTAAAAATCACGTCGTCGGTTGTGAGCGGTTGGTTGTCCTGCCAAATCACATCCCCTTTAATTCTGATGTTCCATACTCTTTTATCGTCGCTTACTCCGTAGGTTTCAATTAAATTTTTCATGTCGGCAAAAATCAGTTGGTTTAAGTCGTTGTCCGGCCCGCTGTTTGAAGCGATAACGGGATTGACGAAAACGGGTTGGCCGATGGCGCCTTCGGTATATTCGCCGCTGTCAACCGGAGCGAGTAAAGTATGTGTTTCCGAAAATCTAATTATCCAAAGAAAAGAGGTTGCGAGAAATATAAAAAAAGCCGCGATAAATACAATGCGTTCTTTTTTGGAAAAAGAATTAAAAATTTTGGGTAATTGTAAAAACAAAAGTTTGAATTAAGGGTTAATCCGTTTTTATACAATCAAATTAAGGAGCGACAAGACGGCGAAGGCGACGACTAAAACGACGGTTGCGACAAAAATTATTTTTTCAATGCCTCGGCGGGTCTGGTACGCGCCGGTTTCGGTGCCGCCTAAAGCGCCGGAAAGTCCCGAACTCCGTTCTTGAAGAAGAATTAAAATTATTAAAACTATTGAGATGATGATTTGCGCGATGGAGAGATACATATTATTAACTGATAACCTATAACTTATAACTAAAACTGAATACTATTTGGAAATATGCTTGGCTGAAAAATGTAAAATAATATTAACTACGCTTATGATAAGCGTAGCGTATATCAATGACGATACGCCGTCAATACTAACACTTTGGGAAAAATAATCAAGAATATACAAAGTCAGGGCATTGACGACTATTATTCCCAAGCCGAAAGTTAAAAATATAACAGGGGTTAGAACCAGTTTGAGAATCGGCCTAATGAATAAATTTATCAAAGTAAATATCGCGGCCACGGTTAAAAAATTTTTAAGGTCTCCGGAAACGGCGAATCCTTTGATAAAATAAGTAGCGGCCCAAAGAGCCAAGAGGCCGGAAAAAAAAGAAAATATCAATCTTGCCAAAAACTTCATTTCCATAATTTTATCAGAATTATGTTTTAATTTACAATAAATACGCCTGTGGATAGTGGGAACTATGAAAAATTTTCGTTTTTGCTATAATTAAATAAGAAATAATTCAAAAGGTCGAAATTAACAATACTATTATTAACTTAAATTAAATTTTATCATGTATATTCAAGGTTTAACCAGTACGCTTGTCGGTTCGCTGTTGAATGTTTGGGTTGGGGTGATTAATTTCATTCCAAAACTCATCGGCGCTTTAATCGTCTTTATTATTGGATTGATTATCGCGACGGTATTCGGTTCGGTTATTGAACAGATTATTCGGGCGATTAAATTGGATTCTCTTTTGCGAAAGATGGGAGTTTCGGTTTATATCGAAAGATCGGGGATGAATTTGAATTCAGCGAGATTTTTCGGCCGATTGGTTTATTGGTTCTTCGTAATAGTTTTCATTTTGGCGGTTTCCAATATTTTGGGATTGGAAGTTTTTTCAAGCTTCCTGGGGCAGGTGCTTATTTACATTCCTAACGTAATCGTCTCCGTGTTGATTATGTTGGCGACTTTAATCTTAGCCAGATTCCTTAAGGGATTAACTTCGGCTTCAGTTATGAGCGCCAAACTCCATGCTTCAAAATTTTTGGGTTCGTTCGTTTGGTGGGTAGTTGTGGTTTTCGGTTTCATCACTGCTTTGATGCAATTGGGAATCAATGTTTATATCCTTCAGACTCTGATTACCGGTTTGATTGCGATGCTTGCTTTGGCAGGAGGTATCGCTTTCGGAATGGGCGGCAAAGATTACGCCGCGAGATTGTTGGAAAAATTCAGACAACAGACCGAATAACGATAAAAAATATCATAGAGCGTATATTTTTACAAAAAGCCCCGTTACGGGGCTTTTTGTTTGTTTAAAGGGATAGGGTATAATGGATAAATAAAATTAAAAATAGAAAAATAAAAATGAAAAATGACAGTGAGAAGTGTAAAATTTTAAATTTAATTTTCAGCTTTTCATTTTCAGTTTTTAATTTGAAACGTGGGTAATTTTTTGATTTTCGCGATAAACAGAATATCTTTTAGAATTTCCAATTTCATCAGGCATTGGTATTTTACGAGCTTTCAAATTTACGCCGGTTTCATTGTTTCGCTTTTGGAAAAATTTGACAAGTTTTTCGCTTTTAAAATAACCCGTCGTAATTTATTCAAACCGCTTTATCAAGACAGTTCCATTATAGGGTATGTTTTGGGATTTTTTTTCAGGTTTTGGCGGCTGGTTTTTGGCGGCGTTTTTTACGCGGTTTTTTTGGCCCTGGCTTTAGCGGCGTTTGTGGGATGGTCCGCAATCCCGATTTTCATATTCTATAAAATCATCGGCTATTCCCCGGTTATACAACTCTTAAAGTGATATGGAAACAAAAATAAATCCTGAAAAATTATTATTTTCGGAGCCGCGACTGGAATTCCCCGCTTTTTTGAGATATTTGTGGCGAATATGCGCATTTTTAACATACGCTGTTTTGGTTACGGGAACGGCTACTTTTATTTTATCCGATGTTGACTGGCTTAAATGGTTGGGAATTTTAATCGCGATTTTTTTGGCAGATCGTTTTTATACCGCAAAAAAGGCCCTTCATTCCGTAACAGAGTTGAACAATCATTTAATTGAGGGAATAAACGTCGCCGACTATATTTCGCCGAAAAGTTTTCGTCTTATTGAAAAAGCTTTTAACAAGACACTTGCCGTTGGCGGAAGCTTTTATCTTTATTTGTTAAAATCATTGGTTCGCGGCAAGGGGATTCGCGGCGCTTTGTGGCGATTGGAAGTTACTCCCGAGGAATTTGAGAAAAAAATTGACGAAGAAATAGAAAAACTTAAAAATCAAAAACTTTACAATCAAAAAGATTTAATTGAAAAAGTCGCGGGATTTATAAAGTCGGCGTTTTTTGAAGCGTATGCGAATAAGGATTCTTTTATTGGGACGAATAATTTATTCGCGGTTTTGAGTTGCGCGAATGACGAGGCGATACGGAAAATTTTTTATCTGTTCGGAATTGATGGCGGCGATTTGGGAAAAGCTTTGATTTTCAGCAGATTTAGGGTTAAACAATCATGGGCGTGGCTGTTGCCTGAGACCTTGGGCGGTTTCGCGCGTAAACATACCAATAAGATCAGGCATCGCTATATGAACAGGGCTTGGACCGCCAAACCAACGCCGGTTTTGGATAATTTTAGCGTTGATTTAACAGACGCGGCCAGGGAAGGAGAAATCGGTTTTTTAATCGGCCACGAAAAGGATTATGAGCAAATGGTTAACGTATTGTCCAGACCGACGAGACCCAATGTTCTTTTAGTCGGAGAACCGGGCAGCGGCAAAGAAACGCTGGTAAATCATCTTGCTTTCAGTATCGTTAAAGATAAAATTTTTGAAAATCTTTTTGACAAAAGAGTGGTTTCGCTTCAAATAAGCAGTTTGGTCTCCGGAGCCGACCCCGCGGAGATTTCCAAAAGAGTGTTAAAAGTGGTTGAAGAAATAAGCGGCGCGAGTAACGTGATTTTGTACATTTCCGACATTCATAATTTGGTTAAGACCTCCGGAGAAAATTATATGAACGCCGCCGACATTATTTTGCCGATTTTGACCACTGACGTTTTTCAGGTTATCGGCGCCACTTATCCCAGAGAATTCAAACAAAACTTGGAATCAAGGAGCGATTTCATAAACGCTTTTGAAATAATCAGGGTTGAAGAAATTTCAGAAGACGACGCTATTCGGTTATTGACTTATGAAAGCGTGATTTTGGAACGCCAATACAGAATTATCGTGAGTTTTCCGGCGATTAAGCAAGCCGTGATTTTGGCGCATAAATATTTTCATCAAATCTTACTTCCCTTAAGCGCCGAAAATCTTTTGAAAGAGGCGTTGGCTTTCGCGACTCAACGAGGCGACAAGGCGTTAAGAGCGGACCACGTGATTTCCGTGGCTGAAAGAAAAACCAATGTGCCGATTCATAAAGCCACAAAAGACGAGGCCGCAAAATTGTTGAATCTTGAAGATTCAATTCATGTTGATTTGATAGACCAGGAAGAAGCGGTTAAAAACGTTGCCGGCGCTTTGAGGGAATATCGGGCCGGGCTTTCCAGAACAAGCGGCCCTATTGCGGCGTTTTTGTTTGTAGGGCCCACGGGCGTGGGAAAAACGGAACTTGCCAAAATTCTGGCGAAAACGCAATTCGGTTCCGAGGAAGCGATGATTAGATTTGATATGTCCGAATATCAGGACAAACAGAGTTTTTTCCGATTTGTCGGTTCGCCTGACGGCAAAATCAGCGGCGGCCTTACCGAAGCCGTTATTCAAAAACCGTATTCTTTGATTCTTTTGGACGAATTTGAAAAGGCGAACCCGGATGTTTTAAATCTTTTTCTGCAGGTTTTTGATGACGGACGATTAACCGACAATTTGGGGCGCGTCGTTGATTTTAAAAATACGATAATTATTTCCACTTCAAACGCGAATTCGGAATACATCAAAGAACAACTGGAGTCCGGAAAATCAATCAAAGATTTCAAAGACGAATTTAAAAAGAAATTAACCGCTTATTTCAAACCGGAGCTTTTAAACAGATTTTCTGACATCATGGTTTTTAAAAATCTTTCGCCGGACGACATTTTGAAAATCGCGGGATTGCAGCTTAAAAAATTAGGCAAGACATTGGAGGAAAATCAGGGAATAATTTTGGAATTCTCGGACGATGTTATAAAATTTGTGGCTAAAATCGGCTACGACCCGGTGTTTGGCGCCAGACCTTTGCGCGGGGTGATTTCGGAAAAAATTAAAAGCGTTTTGGCGGAAAAAATTCTCAAAGGCGAAATTCAAAAAGGCGGCAAAATTTCAGTCGGATTAAAAGGAGAGGAATTGGAGTTTGGCGTTAAATAATAATGTGGTGTTGTTTGTAATTGTATTATAATTAAGTTTAGAATTTTAGTATTTTGTACTCATAAATTTTCCTATATTATCTTTGTTCGTAGAATTTAGCGATAGCTAAATTCTACGAACAAAGCCAGAATAAGAGGAGAATTTTAGCTCATTCACAATTTAAAAAGGAGGAAGTGAATTATGAAAAAGCTCGCGGGGATGGCAGTGCTAATTGTTGTACTGGTTGTGTTTTTAACGGGTTGTAGTGGAGGCGGCGGATCAAATGTGATTCCTGCATCAAGTGCACCAAGTTTGTTTTCATATATTGAATTTGATATAATATAAATTATGAAAAAATCATTATTGTATATTTTGAGTTTTGTTTTGGGGTTTATGTCAGCTGTGGCTTTTTTTGTTAGCACTAATTATTTAATAACAGTAGATTTATTTAATATATTATCAAAATTTTTTGGGCAGGGTTACGATAAATTTATTCTTATTTTTCTTATCGCAGTAAGTTTTATAATACCAATTTTAATCTTCTTTTTAATAACATGGTTTTTATGGAAATTTAATAGTAATTTAAAAAACAAATATTCTTTTTCATTTATTGCTAAATTGAACGGAGCTTTTATATTGGGAAATATTGTTTTTTATATAATAGGTTTATTTGGTTTTAGAGGATTGTAGTGCTGAGCATTTGACAATCAATTAAAATCTTGGTATTTTATACTTATAAATTTTCCCCTTATTGGGAAAATTTAAGTTCTTTCACAATTTAAAAAGGAGGAAAAAGGTCATGAAGAAATCACTAGTAATAGGGTTGTTGGGTGTTGTTTTATTTGCCGTTGTAATGGGTTGTAGTAAGGGCGGAGGAAGCAATGTCGTACAACCAGTTACACCACCTTCCGGATATGACTACACAACAACCACCCGTCAAGTCGCATCACAGAATGTAAACGCGGCAGCGGGAGGCGTTATTCAGGTAGCCGATGACACAAGTATTATTAATGAATTAAAACTGACGATACCCGCCGGAGCGTTATTAAATGACACAAATGTGACAGTGGGAGAAGTTTCAAATCCACAGGCGCTTCCTTTGGGATTAAATTACGTCGGCGCGCCTGTTAATTTTGGTCCTGATGGCACAACTTTTTTAAGTCCCGCGATTGTTGAAATACCTTTTTCTGATGCGGCGTTAAGCGATGCTGGCATATCCAGCAAGGCCGGATTGAAATTGTATTATTTTGACAAATCTTCCGGAACTTGGACTGAAGCGACTGTTTTATCTGTGGATACCATAAACAACATTATGATTGCGCAGATAAATCACTTCAGTGATTATCAAGTAACCGGATGGAATGGCACGCAGCCACATGATATCGGCACTCCGCAGCCCGGAGATTTGCTATATAAATTGACGTTTGAAGGTTTGGGCGCGGGCTGGAGGCCGGGGCATGTTGGAATCTATACCGGAGAAAAAGAATGGTTAGGCGATCATCCAGAGTATGCCTCTGCTGATGTTCAAAGATGCCATAAGTATAATGTTATTGAGGCACTTTGGGACGGCATTCAGTATTCGTATTACAATATCCCAAATACTTTTGAATCATGCCCGGTAACTGCCGGCTTTGAAGACAATAGTATTTATATGGGCGCTCGGGAGCCAAATGGCGACATCGGCCCATTGACTCAACAGCAACGTGATATAATAGTCAGCTATGTTGAGTTGCAAGTCGGGAAACCTTATGCGCGGAAACAAACAACAGGAGTTCTCTTTGGAATGCTGAAGGGGTCATTAGTAAAAGGCCCTGATTCCTTTAACTGCGTTGGCCTTACAGAAGCGGCTTATGAAGCAGCCAGAGTTAATAATGATATAGGGCTAGTAAGTTGGGAACGTGAAGAAATCGGAGATAAGGTTGGAAATAATTCAAGATTGCCTCCGGCGCTTACGCCTGCCGAACAGTATATGGCGACAAAACCCGCCCAAGGAGTTGACCCAGTCCCAACAATAAACTGGGCGTCTTTAACTCCTAATTCCGGCACTGACTGCACCGAGGTGCTCGCGCAAATATCCGTATCGCACACTTACGGGTTAAGCTATATTGGCTCCGTTACCTATGTCACTGATGACGGGTATATAAATCCCAATATCTATATCAACGACGAAGGACTTAATGGTGATATAATAGCCGGTGATGGTATATACAGCGTCAGCGCAACCGCGGGTGGTGACCCAGCCATAGGCAGCATGGGACTTACGTTTACGGTAACGGATAAATCCAGCAAGTCAGCCAGTATTCGTCTTATTTACACATATACCAGCCCTTGCATGTAGCCAAAAGTACAGAGTGTTATGACAAACAGAAATGACGGATGGATGCGTTAAATCTGTTAAATGAAACAACTATCCCACAGGGTATACCCTGTGGGATTTTTTATTTATTTCTGGTTTGGTATAATAAAAAAATGAATAATATCAAAATTCATTTAAAACGTTTCAAAACAATAATTATAATTGAAGTAGTTATTATTATTTTGTTATCTATATATTTTCTAACTCACGATATTGGCATTCAAGATTTAATAAATGATTTTATATCTAGAGGATTCAATTTGGACACATTTGTTATATATTCTTATCTTTTTTTTGATGTAATATTTTCGTGGCCGATTGTGATTCTTCCCCTGACTTTATTTGCCTTATATTTTTTTATAAAAAGAACATCAAGCGAAAAACCTAAAAAGATTTTTGATAAATCAAAGTTGGAACGTTTCAAAGCAATAATAATAAGCGGGGTAATTATTATTGCTTTATTTTCCGTATATTACCTTCTAACCCATATTTATAACAATAACCAGTTTTATAGCAGGATAGAATACATTAAAGTATGGAAAAAAATTAACACTAATTCTAAATCAATTGATGTTAAAATTTCAAATTATGCCAGAACAGACGAACTTAGTTATCCCACAATCTTTTTTAATGACCAAAAATTCAAAAATATCAGCATTCCCGCCAAATTAATAATATATACAGAAAGAACGGGTATCCGCCGTTATCCTATAGACGTTCCAATTTTTGAAAAAAATATAATTATTAACAATTCAGACCAAACTTTTATAATAACCAAATCAGAATTGGAAAATGTTAAATCGTTAATTGGTAAGGAAAAATTATATTTGATGTTTCTTGAAATTCAAAAACCTGATGGTAAAAAGATTAATAATTCACGTTTTGGCTCTTCCGGCGAAGCGTATCTCCCTCTCTACAAAATTTTTGAATAGACATTAAGGGGCGCAGAAATGCGCCCTATTTTTTTAAAAAATATTTAATTATGTTGTATTAAATTTAATAGTTAATTTTATAAAATATGAATAATAAAAAAGGATATACTATTACATTAGTTATTATTTTAGTCGCTGCTTTGGTTTTGGGAATAGGCGGTTTTGCTTATTATAAATATAAAAAAGGGAAATCAATTTCACCAGGGGAGACTGCCCAAAATTTTCCGGTAGCAGTTACAAGCACTAATTTATTAGCAAAATCTGTATTGGATTGCCAAAATAATTGGAATTGTTTTATCCAGGCTGCTCAAAATTGTACGCCGGCAAAATTTACTAAGAGTTCTACTATAGATATTTTTGGCATTAAGATAACAGGCCACGGTATCAATGAAATCATCGGCGCAGAAGGATCTAAATGCCTTTTTTATTTTAAAAACGAAAAAACCGACCTGGCATTTCCTCCAGGCGTTTCCCAAAAAATTATTGATGAACAAAATACTCTCCAAAAGAAATCGGACGGCAAAGACGGCACTTGCAAATTTAACATACCGGACTTGGTATCTGTATTAAAAAAATGGGAGGGGGGTAATTTTTCTAGTGGAGAAATCACGTGTAACCCAACTCTTACAAGCAGTAATTGCGTTATAAAAGGGGGCGATCTGGAAGCCGCAGAATGTTCCGGAACTTTTTTCGATCAAAATTAAAAGTTAGTAGTGATTAGCTGACCAGATAAAAAACCTCCTTATATTACTTAATCCCTTTGACGCAATGTCAAAGGGATTTCTTTTTATAAAGTCAAAATTCTGGTATACTATACGCAGTTATGAAAATTAATTTTGATATCAGCATAAAAGTGAATCGCGTGGTGAAGTTTTTGGTTTTGTCGGATTTGCTTTTTTTAGGCGGTTGGAGCATGGTACAGCCGATTTTTTCAATTTTTGTGGTTACCAAAGTAGCCGGTGCCACTATAGTGACGGTCGGATTAATAATGGGCCTTTATTGGCTTGTGAAGTCGGTTTTGCAGATACCGGTGGCCAATTATTTAGATAAGCATGACGGCGAAAAAGACGATTTTTACGCCTTGCTTATTTCTTTGTTTTTGGCGGCAGTGGCGGCGTTTATGCTTTCTAAAACTTCAACGCTGTGGCAATTGTTTTTGGCCCAATTTCTTTATGCCATTGCGATGGGATTTTACGTGCCGTCATGGGCGGGAATTTTTTCAAGACACCTTGATTCCAAAAGATTTTCTTTTGATTGGTCGTTTGACAGCACTGTCGTGGGGTTGACATCATTTGTTTCCGCTATTTTAGCGGGCGTTTTGGCGCAGAAATTCGGATTTTCCGTCGTGTTTTTCATCGTCGGAGTTCTTTCTTTGGCGAGTGTGATATTGTTATTTATGGTTCCGGATCTGATAATTCCAAGGGTAAAAACGAAAGAACCGATAATTGAGGACCATTCGGTAAAAGGAATAGGGAGATAGGAATAAATTTTCAATTATTATTTATGGACGTTTTACATGAAAAAAAATTGAAATTTTTGGAAGAAATGGCCAATAGAATTCGCCAAGACGTTATAGAGGAACTTGTTGAGGCGGGTTCAGGCCATTCAGCCGGCCCCTTGGGAATGGCCGATATTTTTACAACTTTTTATTTTCATATTTTGAACCACGACCCGAAAAATCCCAATTGGGAGGACAGAGACAGGTTGATTTTATCCAACGGCCATATTTGTCCGGTTTTGTATGCCGCTTTGGCTCATGCGGGTTATTTTCCGATTGAAGAACTAAAAACTTTGAGAAAATTAGGAAGTCGTCTTCAGGGTCATCCTCACCGCGGTTCGGCGCCGGGAATTGAAACGACATCGGGGCCGCTCGGCTCCGGATTATCGCAGGCCATCGGATTCGCTTTAGCCGCGAAACTGGATAAAAATAGTTCGACAAGTTCACTACGAGGAAAGTATCGCGTGTACGCTTTGCTTTCGGACGGCGAGCATCAGGAGGGGAATTTGTGGGAAGCGGCGATGTTCGCCGGAAAAAACAAATTGAACAATTTAACCGCAGTCGTGGACAGAAATAACATTCAGATAGACGGGTTTACCGAAGACGTGATGCCTTTGGAATCGCTTCGCGCCAAATACGAAGCCTTTAACTGGCACGTGATTGAAGTTGACGGCCATAATATATTGGAATTCGTTTCCGCGGTTTCCGAGGCGCGCGCCATTTATGAAAAGCCCACGGTGATAATCGCGCATACCATTCCGGGTAAGGGCGTGAGTTTTATGGAGAGCGATTATTTATGGCATGGAATTCCGCCGAATAAAGAGCAAGCCGTTGAAGCGTTGAAGGAATTAAGAACACTCGGGGGCAAAATAAAAAGCGAACATGAATAATGGTAAAATTAAAAACAGAAAATGAAAAACTAAAAATGACAAGGAAAAATTCAAAAGTAAAATAATTAAAACAATTTTTAATTTCAAACTTTATTTTTCTTTTTATATTTTTACTTTTTAATTTGAAACATGGAATTAAAAAACATATTCAATTTTAATTTAAAAAAGTTCGGGCTTGGGTTGGCGATTATTATTATCTTTAATTTGTTTATTAATTACGGCATCAATACTTTTTATAAAGCGCCGGATTACAATAATTTTTGCAAGCCGGAACGGCTGAAGCAAGCGTTGAATACAAGAGAAACCTGTGAAAATGTCGGCGGTTTATGGACCGAGAATGTCGGTTATGAATCTCCCGCGGTTTCCAGAAAACCGGCGGATGTTCCAATAATAGAAATAAAAAATCAGCAGCTAACAGGGTGGTGCGACCAGGATTATTCGTGCCGTAAAGATTTTGACAGCATAAACAATATTTACAGAAGAAACGTGTTTATCATTTGGATTGTCGCCGGGACAATGGCGATTACCGGCAGTTTCTTTATAACAGCGGTTCAAATGATTTCAACGAGCTTTATGTTCAGCGGTTTATTATCTTTGCTTATAGGAACTTTGCAATACTGGTCTGCGATGCAGGATTATTTGAGGTTTATAATTTTAGGCATCGCTCTGGCGTTTTTGATAGTAGTGGCGTACAAAAAATTGAGATAACCAACAACTAACAACCAACAACTAACGACAAAAAATTTTAAATTGTCATTTTTAATTTTGATATTTTAATTTTTAATTTGAAACATGCAGGCATACGAAAAAATCGCTAAAATTTTAAGAACCGACAAAGATAATATACGCGCCATAACGGACAGATTGGAAACAGTTACCGGGAAGAAAGGAGTGATGGATAAAATCATAGAGGAAAATGAGGCGATGATAAAAAGCAGGTGCGGAATTTTGAAAATCTGCGAGAATCCGCGCGCGAAGAATATTTACGACGCTTTGATAAAAAGGGTTGAGTCGGACAACGAGGCGGTTCATAAATTTTTGGGATTTCCCAGAGCCAATTTTGCCGAGGACTGGGGCAAAATTTTAACAACCACAAAAATGATATTGAACCAGCCGAAAGGATTTTTCTTGAAAAAAGAAAAAGCGCTTGAATTTTTGAAAACCAAACCGCCTAACAGAGTTATAAAATCACTCGGCTACAGAAACGTTGATGAACTCATAAAAAACGAGGATTTTTTTGAGATATTTTCCAGTTTAAGGTTTGTGGAGGGAGCGGAATGGCTGAACAGCGAATTTTTGCCGCAATACGCGACGCTCAAACCGAGTGATTTTGAAGAAAGAGAATTTACGACAATCGCGCTGTCCAAAAAGTGGGGCGACTTGGCGCAAGAATTTATAAATAAAAAACATCATAATATAAGCCATTTGAAAGAACTGGGACTGATTTACATAATTCCGATTGAGTTGAACATTTCCGCGGAAACATTGAGAAATTTTGCGTTAATTCTCCATTATTTCAACGAAGTCGCGTTTTATTCAAAATTATTCATAAAATTGGCTCAAGACGAACAAACATTCGCCCAAAACTTCATTTCGCTGCTTCGCGGAGACGTGCCGGATTCAAGATTGCCAAAGTCGGACAAAAGCCAGTGGTTGATAATTCAAAGATATCTGGCCAAAGACGACCAATATGATTGGCGTTTGTTTGAACCGCACGTCAATCCCGAGGCGCTCCATTGGGAAAAGGCGGAACGAATGTTTATACTTATATCAAGAGAGTTACAAGGATTTCCCGCTGACTTGAGTTTTTGGCATGAATTGAATTGGATAGGCGATTATTATAAGACGGACGCTGGGCTGGATGTTTTGGTCAGTTTTAATTTAGTTGACGTGGCGATGGATTTGGTCAAAAGAAAAGAAATGACAAAATATTTATATCATCATCAGGAATCGCTGTGGAATAAAATTTTCATTGAATATTTCGGAGAGAAAAAAATGGGGGAGTTGATTGAAGATAATATTATTAAAGGATGGTTTGAGGTGTAAGTTTAGAAAAAGAAACTTTCTTTCGCTACCGTTTAGCCGCCCAGCGAGCGGCTTCACTGGCTCGGCTCCTTCGCTCGTCCCGATTTTATCGTGACACCATGCCCGCTCAGTCGCCGGGCCGCGCTACAATAAATTTTCTTTTTCTATTAGGTTTATTTTGTTTATAATTAAATCATGGTTTTATTTATTTTATTTGGTTTGCTGCCGAGTTTTATCTGGTTAAGTTTCTTTTTACAAGAAGATATTCATCCGGAACCGAGAAAAATGGTTTTTTTGGTTTTTTTGGGCGGAGTGTCCGCCGCCGTAATTGCCGTCGCGATTCAATATTATTTTCAGGTTTTTTTGGATAACAATACCATAAACCAAAATGGATTTTTTGCGGTTTCGGGTTTCGCGGCGCTGGAAGAAATTTTTAAATTCGCGGCGACATATCTTATAGTTAAAAAAAGCAAGTATTTTGACGAGCCGATTGACGCCATGATTTATATGGTTACCGCGGCCGCGGGCATGGCGGCAGTGGAAAACGTTTCTATAATGATAGGTTCCGAAGCGATGCCGGAAAAAGCGGGGATATTGGTTTTCAGGTTTTTAGGAGCCACTTTACTTCATGTTTTGAGTTCCGCTTTAGTCGGTTATTATTGGGCAAAAGGATTGATAAAGAAAAAAGGATTCTTTTTGTTTATTTTGACGGGATTGATTTTTGCCACTTTGTTGCATGCGATTTTTAATTACTTTATAATAATATTTAATGGAGGAGCGTTTTATTCCATATTATTTTTAGTATTTGTCGCGTTTTTCATTTTTTACGATTTTGAAAAGCTTAAGAAATCTAATAAAATATAATCCGAATTTACGAATTTATCCGAATACCCCGAATAATATTTATTTGTAGATTAGGATATCATTTGGGGATTAGGATTATATAAGCGAAGCGATTATGAATGAAGACACTAAAAAATTTTTTGAAAAATTAGCCGGAGTTTCCGAAGAAACGGATGATTTTGAGCCAAAATTGGTTAAAGCTGAAAAAGTAGACATTGATATGAAAGAAGATAAAAAAGGAGAAGAAATATTTTTTGACGAGGGAGACGGTCAGCTTACTTTGGATGTTTATCAGACCGATAACGATATTGTGATAGAGGCGCCTATCGCGGGTATTTTGACCGACGATTTGGACGTGGAAATATCTCCGGAGTCAGTCACTATCAGAGGTAAAAGGGAAAAGAAAGAAAAAATAGAAAAAAAGGATTATTTATATCAGGAGCTTTATTGGGGCAGATTTTCCCGTTCAATAATTTTGCCGCAGGAAATCAATCCTGACCATGCCAAGGCGGATTTCAAAAACGGGATTTTAAGGATAGTTTTGCCGAAATTGAATAAAACAAAGTCAAAGAAAATGAAAATCAAGTTTGAATAAAAATATCGCTCCGATGTACATCGGAGCGATATTTTTATTCAGCTTTTGTTTATTTTGACGGTCTTTATAAATTTTTCGGCATTTCTTGATATTCTTATGGTGTATTTGATATTGTTTGAAATTTTTAATTTTTGAACATTCGGATTAAAGCCTATGTTTTCAATCATTTTTATAACATCATTTGCTAAATTCGGGATGTAGGTAACAAAATTTACCATTTTATAACCTCTATCGCTATAAATAGACCCGTCGGTTTCTATTAAACCTTTTAAACATTGGATTGAGTGATTTCTATTTTTCTTTATCCAAAAAGGAACACTTACAGTTTGTTTTATTTTACTTCCTTCTTTAGCTTTCCAACCCAATAAACTTTCCCAATAATTTGAAAAACAGCTTATATCCAAACAATTGCCTTTTCTATGCACAATAGAAACTTTATTCTCCGGTAAAAGTGTTCGTATTGATTTTTGGATTTCCTTAATAAGAAATGGATATTTTTTGTCACAAGTTATCCTGAGCCGCACTGCTCTTCCGTTTGGATTTGAAAGATTCCCATCACCAAGAGCAAGACCTATTATATAAGCTAATAATTTTTTATCAGGATTGAGTTGTTTTTGTTTCATCCAGTACCGGGGGAGGGACTTGAACCCTCACGGCCTTACGGCCACATGATTTTGAGTCATGCTCGGCTACCATTACGACACCCCGGCAAAATAACCTTCTATTAAATTTTATAGATTTTAGCTTGTTTGTCAAAGTTCGGCAACGGGATTGACATATTGCCGAACTATTTATAGAATTCGGCAATGATTCAAAATCTTGAATTTATCAAAAATCGGTCTTTTGAAATCGCTTGGGCGGTTTTTCGTTGCGCGGTCTTGGTCAAGCAGGATAATTTGAAAAAAAATCTGGAAGACGGGGCTATTAATTTGGTTCATAAATACGGCCATTCTGATTTAAAAAGCGACGTTGTTAAAAATGTTTTTGAAATAGAAAAATTAATATCGCTTATACGGCTTGCGGAAGCCATAGGAGAGATAAAAATCGTCAATGCGAGGGTTTTGTACCGCGAGCTAAGTAATCTTCATAACGCTGTTAAAAAACATGAGGAATTATTAGTAAAACAAGCATCTCAAAATCCGGAAGAAGCGGTTTTTATTGAAAGTATTTTTTCACAGCCGCCAATGGCTATGGGAGAGTTTGTTGATGTAGTTCGGCAGCCGGCCTTAGAAATTCGGCAAAATCAGGATTCTAATTTGGCAAAGAAATCAAAAGAAAACAATAGTTCGGCAAAGCTCACTACAAGTAGTTCGGCAATAGTGATGTCGGGAACCCGGCAAAGCTCTTCGCAAGTAGTTCGGCAAAATCAGAGTTCGGCAATTGCCGAACTAAATAATTCGGCCGTGTCTATCGGCAGGCAGGCAATAATTCGGCAAGAAACAGCGCAAACTGATGAAGAAAGCGTTCAGGATTCATGGCAAAACCTTATTTACAGGAAAATTAAAGAGTTCGGCAAGGTTTCAACCAAAGAAATTGCCGCATTTTTCCCGGAAATAAGCGAGAGAACTATTAGATTTTATCTGCAAAAGCTTAATGATTCCGGCTTAATTGAAAAAACTGGCACTTCAGGCCCTGGAAGCTTCTATACGTTGAAGAAATAACTAACAACTAATAACCGACAACTAACTACTAACTACAAAAACGCAGGAATTAAGCCTTAAAATTGTTGTAAGTTGTAAGTTATAGGTGGTGGGTTAAAAATGAAACACTCGTTTCATTTTGTCGTTATATTTATTGATATCCCCAAAATATCCAATTGATTTTACTGAATGGGGTTGACAGAAATTTTTAAGGGATTAAAATTAAAAATACATTGAATTTTAGTTTGGAGTGAGGACTAAACTAAAATCATAGAGCATAGAGCTTGAAACATGGAACATAAAAATCCATGAATTAAGTTCTTAAATTTAGTGTATTTAGTTGTCCTCACAATTTAGTGAGGATTTTTATTTTTAAAAATCTTTACTAAAGATGCTTCATGATCCATGTTCCATGCTTCATGATTTAACTAGTTGTCAGAGTTATTGTGGTATTAAGCTTGCGGCCTATCCTCACAACGGCATGGCAGCGGGTCGATTAATAAGACGATAACTTTCCGAAAATAATTAAAATAATTTAGAAAACAGAATTAAAATCAGCGAATAACAAAAAGCCCGTTCAACAAAGCTCTGGGCAAGCTATTCGTTGATGATAAAAACAAGAAAATAAAGAAATGAGTAATAAAGTAAAGAAAGTTGCTGCGATAGGACTTTCTTTGGCGACTGCAATTACATTTGCGGGCGGAGTGATGATCGCTTCGGCTCAAACCGTTACGATTGAGAGCTTATTGGCTCAAATCGCTCAACTCCAAGTGTTAATCGCGCAGTTGCAAGGAGGCCAAGCGGCTACAATTTCAACAACCTTTACCAAAGACCTCACCTTAGGTTCAAAGGGAACTGAAGTTAAGGCCTTGCAGCAATTCTTAGTTAGTAAAGGAGATCTCGTAATCTCCGTCACGACAACCTACTTTGGTTCAATGACCAAAGCGGCGTTGGCAAAATATCAGGCCAGAGTCGGAATTTCTCCGGCAGCCGGATATTTCGGACCAATAACGAGGTCATACATCAATTCATTGGCGGTAGGAACAACACCGACAACCCCTGGGACAACTGTTCCAACCAGCGGTTTAGTTTTAGCTTTAGATTCTACGAATCCGGCTGGTACAACTATTCCAAAAGGTGTTTCTGGCGCGGAATTCGTGAAATTCACGGTTTCCGGCAATGGGACAATCACAGGGCTTACCTTTAAAAGAAAAGGAATCGGCGCGACAGCTGATTTTGCTTCAACCGGTTTTTATCTTTATGAAGGCAATACACGATTGACCAGCGGTCGCAGCATCAATTCAACCACGCATGAAGTTTCGTTTCTTAACCTCGCTTTAGCGATTAACGGAACAAAAACTTTGAGCTTAAAAGTGGATGTTGCTTCTGACGCAAGCGCCGGCAATATTCACTATTTTGAATTAGTGTCTGCTACCGGCGATACAACGCCGACAGGCGCGTTGGTAAGCAATACGATGACTATCGGCGGCCAGGCAGTTGGCGGCGTTACCGCTACTTCAACTGGTTCGCTTTCCAATCCGTATATCGGCCAACTTATCGCTCAGGTTTCCGAGTTTAAATTAACCGCTTCTGCGACAGAAGACGTTTTGATTAAACAACTCGCGTTAACTCAGGGCGGTTCAATTTCCAACAGCAATCTTTCAAATTTTGTTTTGAAGGATGCTTCTGGAACTGTTTTTTTGGCAAAAGCGGCTTCAGTCGGCGCCAAAGACTTAGTAACTTTTGTTTTTGACACGGCTTATCTCTTGGAAAAAGGACAGGAGAGGACATTCAGGGTTTATGTTGATGTTGCCGGCGCCGCCAAGGTAAGCGACACTATTAAGCTTTACTTTGACAGCAAAGGAGATGTCGTTGCCACAGGCAAAACCTATGGCTATTCAGTTAACCCGGATATCACTGCATTTGACACCGCCACCGAATCGCACGCGATTACGCTCGCCGGAGGCGATGTAACAATTACCTTTAATGGTCCGATTACTGGAGATATCGCGATTCGCGGACAGGATGTTGAAGTTTATAATTTCACCATCGCTTCCAAAAACAACATTGAAATCCGTAATTTGAGATTCAGCACAACCACAGTCGGCGCGATAGGGATATATAGTGATGCTAAAGTATGGGATGTAAGTTCTAATTCTGTGATAACGAGCGCGACAAATCTTACCACAACGAACTTTACCTATACTGACATCATTAATATCAGCGCTGGCACGTCCAAGACCTTTAAATTGACGGTTGACGTTGATTCTACCAATACCGCGGACGGCACGCTCAAAATTAATCTTTTGGCGTTTACGGCATCCGATATTAAGAACTTGGACAATAATCAGTTTGTGGCAACTGCCAATATCGTTCCGGCGTCAATAATTGCCGGGAACGCTCAAACTGTTAAGGCCCCGACTATTGATGTTCAGTTGGCTTCAACACCGTCGTCCCAGACTTATGTCCAGGGCGCGACCAGTAAAAATTTGGCTGGCTTCAGTTTTAGGGCAATTTCCAGCGATATCAAGTTGAGCACTGTTAAAGTCACAGCCACTTCTTCGTCAGGCACTTTGACTTCAGGAGAAGTTCAGAGCTTAGCCCTTTATGATGGTGATACTTTAGTTTCAACCGTAAAATCATTGGATTCTTCAGCTTTGACCGCTACCTTTGACAATTTGAATCTTACTATTGCCAAGGGTGTGACAAAGGTGTTGATCCTGAAAGGCAGTATTTCGGCGAATGCCACTAACGGCGATGTTTATTATTTCAACATTGCCGCGGTAAGTACGGCCAATATTACTGCTAATGACGCGGATGGAAACAGCGCGACCTTAACAGGTACAGCTGCTAATTCCGGCGGTACGGTAAGTCATACCATTACCACTTCCGGAGATGTTTCGGTTGTCGTTGCTCCTGATGACGTTGATTCAGAAGCAGGCATCGTAATTGCCAATACTGAAAGTGTCTTGGGCAAATTCCGCTTTACCTCAACGAACGAGGATATGACTGTTAACAAAATGCGAATCTTGGTTGCTGCCAGCAATAGCGCGACAGCTACCACGACCGCCACTGCCGATGACGCGCCGACCATCAAACTTTATGATGGCGCGACTCAAGTTGGCGCCGCAGCCGGTTACACGGTTAACGCTTCGGGCGACAACGCGGGTATCGCGATTGTTGAAGGCCTTGGCTGGGTGATTCCTAAAGACTCTAATAAGACCTTGACTGTTAAAGGCGTTCTGAATTCAATTTCAGCCGGCGCCGATACCGGTACATCGCTTTATGTGAGCGTAATGGGCACTTCAGGCACAACCTTTGAAGCTGTGGGTTCAACTGCCAAAGACAACGCAGTTACCGCCGCCACAGGCAAACAGAAAGTCGTCTACAAGACAAAACCGACTTTCGCGGCTCCGACTGCTACTACTGAAAAACTTGCTACCGGCCAAAAAGCGGTAATGAAGTTTAAGATTAAAGCCGATGGTCCGGAGACCGTTGCTTGGAAACAGATTCAATTCAAGGTATCAATGACCGGAGCGACTATGTCAGCTGTTGCTGCTGTTCCAAGCACAACGGGCAATGTTGCCTTGAAAGATGTTTCAACCGGTTCTAACCTCGACCTTGCTTCAGCTTTCAGCTCAGCTAGCGCAACAACTGGCGAGAATGTAGCGATTCAGGGCGGTAATACCGGTTATGTCTCGCTTCTTCTTGCCTCCGCTCAAGAAATTGCGGCTGGGGCTGAGAAGGAATATGAACTGCAGTTAACCTTTGCCGATGTTTCCGGCACCGTTGGCGCCGCTTCAGCTCAGGTTAATTTGTATCGTTCAGAGACGACTCTTGTAACCGCCACGACTGTTGCTGGCGTTCGCGGCAGTCTTGGTACTGCGACCGACGCGGCTCCGTCATTCGTTTGGTCTGATTACTCGGTGGTCGGACATTCCGAATCCACCGCTGATTGGGCAAATGGCGTGCTCGTCAAGATTTTGCCGTCTAGCTCAGTTACTGTTAGTAACTAACCGAATTGAGTTTCCCGATAGCGAATAATCGGACCTGCCTGCAACAAGCAGGCAAACCAAAAACCGCCGACGGGCGGTTTTTGGTTTGCTTTTAAATATTGAAACTTTTATACTTTATTTAATTTTGTAAATTGTTTATGAAATTTTTTCAATCATCTATAAAATTTTTCCTTTTTCTAACCGCCCTTACTCCCTTAATCATAAGCTGGAGCACTATTTTCCCTTTTATTTTAGGCAAAACTTTGTTTTTCAGAACCGTTATTGAAATCGCCCTGATTTTGTTTTTAATTTATCTTTTTTTAAACTTTAAAACATTTAAACATTTAAACTTTCTTAAGAGCCCTCTCTTTATCTTTCTTTCTTTATTCTTTCTTTCTTTGGCTGTTAGCGCTGTTTTCGCCGAAAATTCTTACCGCGCTTTTTGGGGGGATTTGGAAAGAGGCGAAGGGCTTTTTGGAATACTTCACTTCTTCGCTTTTTTAATAATGGCGGTGTCGGTTTTTGAAAAAAAGGATTGGCTGAATTATTTCAAAATTTCTTTAGTTGTCGGATTCGTCGTCATTTTCTACGCTTTTTTGCAATATTTTGGCGTTAAAAACTTCCCTTTCGCTTTAATGCCGGAAGCGCGGCCGATTTCCTATGTCGGCAATCCCGCTTTTTTGGCAACTCATATGTTTTTCCTGATGATGTTCGCCGCTATCGTATTTTTTGAAACCTCGAAGCATCCCGCTAAAGCGGGAGTTGCGGGGCGGGTTTTTAAACTCTTAGACTCTGGAACTTCTAAACTTTTATGGTGGCGCTATTTCTCTTTATTAATAATTGTTTTGTCGGCGGCAATGATTTTTATCACCGCCACCCGCGGCGCGATTTTAGGATTGGGAGCCGGAGTTTTTATCCTACTAATTTATTTTTCAATATTTGGGAGTCAATTTAAGGATGTTCAACCTCCTATTAGGAGGTTGAACATCAAAAAGTTAAGCATAGGATTGCTAATTTTTATTACACTTTTCAGCGCTGTTTTTGTTATCACCCGTGGCTCGGAAATATGGCAAAAAATTCCCGGCCTTAATCGTTTGGCGCAAACGAAAATTTTGGACGTCAACGACCCCTCAACTCAATTTCGGCTCATTACTTGGAAATTAAGCTGGAGCGCTTTCAAAGAAAAACCGATTTTGGGTTGGGGATCGGAAAATTACATCGTTGCTTATGAAAAATACTATGACCCGGAATACGCGGTCTATGGCGAAACCTGGTTGGATAGAGCGCACAATAAAATAATTGACGTGGCGGTAATGCAGGGAATTTTCGGTTTAATCGCTTATCTGGGAATATTTTGGTTCGCACTTCGTTCTTTATTTAAATCCCGCGCTTTAATTAATAGTTATCAGTTACTAGTTCCTGTTATAATGTCCGGTCTTGTCGCTTATTTTGTCCAAAATCTTTTTGTTTTTGACCAGATTATTTCTTATATGACTTTTTTTGCTGTTTTAGGTTATGTGATGTCTGAAACAGACGACCTTAAAAACTTACCAACTTACCAACTTAAAAACTTAAAAACTAGTTTAAAATTTCCATTAGCGTTTATAGTTACGGCATTTATTGTTGTTCTTGGGTATAGTTTATATTTCTACAATCTCGTTCCTTATATTCAAGCCCGGCTTTTTAAAGCTTCTCCTGGCATAAGCAAGGATGTCAATGTTGTTATGGATTATTTGAAAAAAGCGATGTGGCCTTATAATTTCGCTCAACACAATATTAGAGGTAGCGGCATTGATACTATTTATATGGACCAGTTTTTTTACAAAATTGAGTACGTTGGCAATCCGAAATTTCGACCGCTTGGTGATTTGTTGATCAAAGGAATGGATGAAGTTGCCAGAAAAGAGCCATACGATATCAGAGTGTTAATCAGGGAGGTTGAAATGTTGAACGGCATAACGAGAGTTGTAAGCGAAGAAGAGGCTGTCCCGCTTTATCAGAAAGCGGAAAAGTTGATGCGGGAGGCGGTTAAACGCGCGCCCAACAGGCAGGAAGTTTATTATCATTTGGCTTTTAATCTGGCGGGACAGAAACGTTATAATGAGGCAATCGAAACCGCTCGCTACGCTATTTCTTTAAATCCAAAAGCGGCGCGAGCTCATTATCATTTGGCTTTAGTATCAACTATCGCCGGCAAAAACAAAGAGGCCTTGGAAGCGCTTGCCGAAGTTGATAAAGTTGATCCTAATTTAAGCGCTTTAATGCTGGGAGACAAAGACGCAACACTTTTGATTTATAATGTTAATGGTCGGTTGGATAAAGTGGCGGAATTAATCACCGAGAGCTTGAATCGGGGAGAAAATCTCGCTTTTGACCGAAAATACTATGAGGCGGCTTTGCGATATTACGCTTTTAAAATCGATGCGGAAAATTTTATCAAGGTCGCTAATTATTTAAAGCAGTTTAAAGACCTAAAAGACGATATGGAAGTTTTAATTGATTTGGCGCAAAAAGGAATGTGGAACATAATAAATAATTTGTAATTATGATTAATTATTTAAAGATATCAAAATTTTTTCTTTATCTCGCGCCTTTTAGCGCGGCAATCGTTTATCAAGGCACTTTGTTTCCTTTTATTGTCGGCAAGTATGTTTTTTTTAGAATTGTCGTTGATTTGGCGCTGGTGTTTTTTATTTGGGCATGGGCGACAAATAATAGAATTGCGAATTACGAATTGAGAATTACGAATTTATTGCGACAGCCTTTGGTTATCGCAGTGGCGATTTTCACGTTTATTTTCGTTTTGGCGGGATTTTTCGGCGTGAATCCAACGGCGTCTTTTTGGTCTAATTTTGAACGGGGCGAAGGAAGTTTACAGCTTATACATTTATTTATTTTTTTCGCGCTTCTTGTGGCGATTTTCAGAGATGAAAAATCCTGGAGAAAAATGTTTATTGTTTTGGTTGGGGTTGCCGCTTTGGTTATCGGCTACGGATTGGCAGGCGCTTTAAATATTGGGAATTTTATCGGTTCCAATTTATGTCTTAGATTTTCCGGCTCTTTAGGCAATGCGGCTTATACCGGAACATATCTTATTTTCGCGATATTTTACGCCGCGTATTTGGCCGTTGAAGAGAAAATAAAATTTAAAAGATTATTTTTTATAGGTCTGTCAGCTCTGTTTTTTATTTTTTTGCTTTTTACTCAAACCAGAGGAGCGCTTTTGGGTTTGGGCGTGGCTGTAATCGCGGGGCTTTGTTATCTGTTTTTTTCTCTGCCGAAGGGAAAAATAAAGAAAGTCATCTTATTGTCGGTTGTATTATTGATTGTTTCCGGAGGGTTGGCGATAAAATACAGGCGTTCAATAAATATAATGCCGTTTTGTTCATCGGAGGTTGGCGGCGGAAACAGAATTTTGGACGTCAATTTTGGAACCGAGACGTTTCAGACGCGTCTATTGCTTTGGAAAGAATCAATAGAGGCGTTCAAAGAGCGGCCGATATTGGGATGGGGTCCGGAAAATTTTACCGTGGCTTTTGAAAAATATTATCAGCCGCAATTTACAACCTGGTATGACCGGGCGCACAATATCTTTTTTGATTATTTAGTGATGACCGGAATGTTGGGACTAATTAGTTTTTTGGGGATTTTTATCGTTTATTATTGGCAATTTTTTAAATCAAACTGCAATAAAAATCAGTTATCAGTTATAAGTTATAAGTCATTAGTCGGCAAGGCGTTACTCTTTGCCTTGCCTATTGCCTATCTTGTTCAGGGATTGGTGCTTTTTGACGTTCTACCGATATATATTAATCTTTTCTTGTTTTTGGCGTTTGCGAACTGGAAATTTACGAGTAAATAATTTTCAATTTTTAATTTAAAATTTTCAGTAAATTTAAAATGACAAAATTATCAAATAATTATGATTTAGAAGAGAGAACCGCGAAATTCGGAGAAAATATTATTGAATTTTGCAGAAACGTAAAACAGGATATAATTACCAAACCTATTATTAATCAGATTATCAGATCTGGAACAAGTATTGGAGCAAATTATATGGAAGCTAATGGCGCAAGCTCAAAGAGAGATTTTAGAAACAAAATTTTTATTTGTAAAAAAGAATCGCAAGAAACTAAACATTGGTTAAGAATGATGGTAAAATGTATTCCGGATAAAGAAGAGGAATTGAAAAAAATATGGAATGAAGCGCAAGAATTAACTATGATTTTTCATAAAATTGTATCTACTATAGATAAAAACAATCTTTAAATTATTTAATTGAAAATTCAATGAAAATTAAAAATTTTAAATTTTAAATTATTCTTTATGTCCGCTACTTTCAAACAATTAATCGCTTCAGTTTTTACTATTACTGCTGTTGTGGCGGTTTATTTCGGCTCTTATTTGCCGTTAAGAAAAGCCCAGACGCATATAGATGCGGTTTTAAATCTCCAAGGCGGCAAAGTCCGCACGCTTGATGATTTTAATAATTTATTTAACCCGGTTTTGGATTTTTATTCGCCTGTCGGCCAAGACGAAATAACCCAATATTATCTGGGGATTTTAATTAACATTATAAATCAACAAAACGATAAGCAGGTTATTGATATTTTGGCGAGGCAGGCCGAGAATCGCATGGCGTTAATTTTAAAAAAAGAAAAAGGATTCAATTTCAACCAAAATTTATACACATTAGGTTCAATTTACAAAATAGTCGCGCTTAAATTTAAAGATGAGAGCTATTATTTGAAAGCCGTTAATATTTTCCAGAAAGGATTGAAATACAGTTCCAACAGATTAATTTTTCTACAAGGACTTTTTGACCTTTATATGGCTCACGGTTATAACGATAAAGCGCGTGAAATTGGAAAGCTTATCTTAAAATATTATCCAGAAGAAGAAAAAGTCAGGAAATTTGTGGAAAACATTAAAACATGAAATCATTAAAACATTAAAACATAAGTATAAAATTAATTGATTTAATGCTTTTTGTTTTGGTGCTCTAGTGCTCTAGTGTTCTAGTGCTTTAATGTTTAAAAATGTGCGGAATATCGGGCATCTATCAAAATAAAGGAGGAAATCTAAACGAGTTGAAAGACGCGGTCGAAAAAATGAATGATTGTCAGAAAAGAAGGGGCCCTGATGATGAAGGGGTCTTTTTTGATAAGTTTAAATCAAGCGTAATAGTTTTCGGGCACAGGCGACTTTCTATTCTTGATTTGTCATCAGTGGGACATCAGCCGATGAAATTCGGCGAATCATGGATTATTTTTAACGGCGAGATTTATAATTTTTTAGAACTCCGAAAAGATTTAGAAAAAAAGGGTTATGTTTTTAAAACTCAAACCGACACGGAGGTTATTTTGGCGCTTTACTCGGAATACGGCGAAAAATCTTTTGAAATGCTTCGGGGAATGTTCGCGTTTGGGCTTTGGGATGATAATCAAAAAAAACTTTTTTTAGTCAAAGACCGCTACGGAATAAAGCCGCTTTATTATTACAACGACGAGGATAAAATAGTTTTTGCTTCGGAAGTTAAAGCGTTGGAGAAAAGCGGTCTGTTTGCGGCTGAAAAAAATCCGCAAGCAATGATTGGATTTTTGCTTTTTGGTTTTGTGCCATTGCCGATGACGACGATAGAAGGGATTTTAGCTGTCCCGGCCGGTCATTATCTTGTAAGAGAAGCTGGTGGCAATCAAAAGATAGTTAAATATTATGACGCGCTTGACGCTTTTTTAAAAAAATCAAATGACAATTTTGAAGCCGCAAAAAAGAAAATAAGGGATTTATTGGAAGAATCAGCGAGGTTACATTTGATAAGCGACGCGCCGCTGGGCGTGTTTTTAAGCGGCGGATTGGATTCTTCGGCTTTGGCCGCCTTGGCGGCAAAACAAAGAAAAGAACCCGTATCAACACTATCAATTGTTTTTGACGAAAAGGAATTTTCGGAAAAAAAATATCAGGAAATGGTTGTAAAAAAAATCAACAGCAACCACAAAGAAATTAAAATAACAAAAAATGATTTTGAAAGCGGTTTTGATGAAATTTTTGAGGCGATGGATCAGCCGACAATTGACGGCGTGAATACATATTTTATCGCCAAAGCCGCAAAAGAAGCCGGAGTAAAAACCGTTTTATCCGGATTGGGGAGCGACGAGATTTTTATGGGCTATCCGAGTTTTAAAAAAGCGGTTTTATTGAGGAAAATCCAGAAATTGCCGGGATTTTTAAAATTTCCGCTTGGGATCTTTTCATTATTCGAAGGGCGCTTGGCAAAATTAAATTATTTAAGAAAAGACACGCCGCTGAATTTTTATTTGACGATAAGGGGATTATTTACGCCAAAAGAAGTTGCTAAAATTTTAAATATTAGCGTTGCTGAAGTTGAAGATTTTATAAGAGATTTAGAAATCCAACTTTTAACTTTTAACTTTAAACTTTTAACTTCCTTGCATTCCGCCGACCTACTTTCCTATCTTGAACTGAAATTTTATCTTCAAAATCAGCTTTTAAAAGACACGGATTTTATGTCTATGCGGCATTCAATTGAAATACGCGTGCCGTTTTTAGACCATCCTTTGGTTGAATATTTAAGCAGTTTGCCGCCGGAGGTTAAATTGAATTCAAGTATTAAAAATTTAAAATTTAAAATTAAAAATTTACGACCCAAACCTCTTCTTGTATCTGCCGTGCACGATCTTTTGCCGAGAGAGGTTTGGGATCGTGATAAGATGGGCTTTACTTTTCCGTTCCAAAAATGGTTTACAGAGGGACATAAAAACATAAAAACACAAGAACAAAAAAGCATCAAAACACATTGGGCAAGATTTTGGGCAAAGGTTGTTTTAAATAAATTTAATTAGTTTAATGTTGCTGATGATTTTATAAAGGCGTATAATAAAATATATGAACAATAAAATTAAGTTATTATTTCTTTCGGGTATTTTGGTTTTTAGTTTTGTTTTTATCGCCAATAATTCTTTTGCGGCTGACAATTTATTTAATATTGACATTAATACCGTTGCTTTATGGAGGTTTAATGAGATAAGCGGTAGTACTGTAATTGATAGTGTTGGCGTTAATAATGGCAGCGCTATTGGCACTACTATTGTTGACGGCAAATTTGGCAAAGCCAGATATTTCAACGGACAATCTGATTATATCACTGTTCCTCACTCTTCTTCTTTAACAAATTTTTCTCAATTTTCTATTGAGGTCTGGGTTTATCCGACTGGTTTTGATTTGGGCTGTTGGAATCAAAATCAAAGTTTAGTTTCTAAGGGAGATAGGACTTTGTTAGCCACAATAGATTATGATTTAGGAATTAATAGAAATGTGGATGCTGGGTGTGGAAGCGCGACAAGTTTTAGACAATTAAAATTTAGCGGTCAATTTAATGTGGCAGGAGTGGAAAGTTCTGTTTGGCACGAACCAAATCAATGGTATTATGTTGTTTTTGCTTATGATGGGAGTTATTCCAAAATTTATGTTAATGGCGTTTTAGAAGCTACCAGTAATTACGCGCCTAATTTAACTTCTTTTACTACTTATCCTTTATACATTAACCATCATACTTGGAGTTATGGTTATGCGAGTTCTCAGAGGATACAAGGCATAATTGACGAAGTTAGAATTTCTAATGTCGCCCGTTCTCAACAAGAAATATCTAATTATTATAATCAAGCAGTCCCTTCGCTGAATCAGCCGCCGACCATTTCTAATCTTGGACAATTTAAATCCGACGGCTTAAATCAAATTATTGAAAACACAATTACCACTGATTCAGCCGTAATTTTTAAAGCCATTCTTAATGATCCAAATAATGATCAAGCTAAACTTCAAATAGAACTCAAAGAAAAAGAGCAAAATTTTAATGAACAAAATTTATTAGAGAGCGATTTCGTCAATTCCGGTAGCGAAGCGATAATAACGAAAAACGGTTTAATTGATGGCCAATATCATTGGCGAGTAAGAGCGGTGGACGACAAAGGCAATGTTTCACAATGGCAGGAATTTGGAACAGCGGGGAATGTGGATTTTGAAGTCAAATTGCCTTTATCCATTAAAGCCGCAATACTTGCGAAAGAACTGATTAATCAACCATATTTATTGGGTGGCAAGGGGTGGGGTTATAATTTAAGCGAATTTGTTGCGCCTAATATTATTAAATCGGGCTATGACTACAGAACAGCGAAAGGCACAGCGTTTGGAGCAGGAGTAGATTGTTCTGGGCTTATAATGTGGGCGTATAATCGCAGTTTTGATCCATATAAATCTCGTTTCAATAATTTTGTTAAAGCCGAAAATGCGGATGGGCAATATCATGATAATACGACATCAACTACTGAGTCGGAGCTTCGGCAGGGAGATGTGATGTTTTTTAATAACGATGTTGATCCCGAAATTGACCATGTGGCCATGTATGTCGGAGATAGCGGGGGATATGATGTGGTTAATGCGGCAAATACTGACTTAGGAATAGTGGGTAGGCTCAAAGATAACTTAAAACAATCAAGTACCGGTTTTGTCGCTTTCAAACGAGTTGTTTCTGCGCTTCCCCCAGCCGTTTTGGTAACCGCTCATTCTCCCGTTGATCTTATCGTAACCGACCCCGATGGGTCCACTATTACTTCAACAACAACTATTCCATCTGATACAGAATATCTCCGCGAGATTCCGGGCGTTCTTTATTATTCGGAAATGGAGCGTGGAGCAGATGGCAATCCTGTCGACCAAGTGTATTCTTACATCGCGAAGACCGGCGATTATATTATTCAAGTTCTTCCTGAGCCCGGCACTTCGCCAACGGCAACATACACGCTTGATTTTTCTGCTGGTAATCAATCGACAATTCTTGCCCAAGATGTACCAATAAGTCAGATACCTAGTCAAGGTTATGGCGTAACAAAATTAGAAATTGGCACAATAAATTCTTTTATTCCAGTATTAATTGATATCAAACCCGGCAGTTACCCGAACAGTATCAATTTGAAACCCAATGGAGTTACTTCTCTCGTAATCTTCGGTTCCGCAACGTTTGACGTTAAGCAAATTGACTTTACTACAATAAAGCTTGCCAATGCCAGTGTGAAATTAAAAGGTAATGGTCAGCCGATGGTGAGTTACGAAGATGTGAACGGTGACTCATTCGTCGACATTGTTTCTCACGTCATTACCAAAGATTTGCAACTGACGCCAAGTGATACTAAAGCAAACCTGGAAGGCAAGTTAATTGATGGAACTGTAATTAAAGGCTCGGATTCTGTGCGGATTGTTCCTTAAATACAATGATTAGTATTCTAAATAGGAAAATACTGATTATTTTAATTATACTTATTGCGCTTAGCAGCATTATTACTTGGTTTGTTTATAAGTACAAACAAGCTGAAAATCAGACGAAAATTTCTTTATACCAAAGCCAGGAAATAAAGCAAAAATCAGATAATGTGTCCTCAATGCGACAGATAGCTGCTACTACCACAATAGCTGCCGAATCGGGATTAAAAATTTATCGAAATAAACAATTTGGTTTTGAGTTTCAATATCTGGACAATTGGTCTTTTTATGAAAACACTTTTTATAGCCCGTTTAGTAAGTTTAATTTGGTAGGTGCTTCACTGGGAAAAGATTACCAAATTAACCCTCCCGTGTTGATAAACATTGTAACCCCGGATTTCGCTGATAGGGCTATTTTGAGCAGGGAAAAATTAGGGGCTGTTACGTCCGACATTGTAGTGGGAGGTATTAGTGGTAAAAAGTATGAATACACAGAAGAATTACCAAGAATTTCTATAGATCTCCCGTTTGGAAAATATCGGATGATCCTAGGCGCAAAAAAACAATACGAAGATATTTTCAACCAAATTCTCGCTTCATTCAAATTCTTAAAATGAATAATGGTTATTCAAACTGGCGGAAAGAACATTTTTATCATTAAATAAAAATAAAAATATATGAAACTTCCCGATACAAAACAACAAATTTTTGAAATTTTAGGCGATTTTTTTCCTTCTTTTGGCGCTCATTTGATAGTTTGCGCCAGAAATAAAACTTGAAAACACAAGAATACAAGAACAAAAAAGGATTAAAACCCATTGGTCACGCCAGTGGGCAAGGAAAGTTTCAAAAAAATTAGCTTATAAGATGAAAATTTTATTTATTGCCGCTGATATTAATAAAATTGGCGGAATCGAAAAATATAATAGGGAATTTATAGACGCGCTTCGCGAAGCGGGAGCGGATGTTTTTTTTATACCGCTTTATGGCATTAAATTATTTCAAAAAATCTCTTTTATTGTAAGGGTTTTTTTAGAATCTTTTAGAAAGAAGCCAAATATTATTTGCTGTTCACATATTGCATTTACTCCAATTTGTTATTTTGTAAAAAAAATATTAGGCATAGAATATACGGTTAATGTTTATGGCATTGAAGTTGCCAATATTCCAGTGCTACATAAGAGCGCGTTGAAATCAGCAAAATTTATTATCAAACTTTTTGATCAGACCGCTCAAAATATTATCAGGCAAATTCCAGAGGTAGCCGAAAGAATTCTTGCTCTACCTAATTCTGTTGATGGAGAAAGATTTTATATTAAAGAAAAATCTCAAAATTTAATTAAAAGGCATAATTTGAGAGATTCAAAAATAATTTTAACCATCTGCCGTTTTTCATATTCAGAGGTTGATAATAAGGGTTATGAAAAAGTAGTAAGAGCGATGTCCGATATTGTAAAGAAAATTCCAAATGTGAAATATTTGCTTGTTGGAGGAGGTAATGACGCGGAAAGAATGAAAAATCTTGTAAAAGAATTGGGATTAGAAAATAATGTTATTTTAACTGGTCCGGCAAAAGATGAAGAAATGGTCGATTATTATAATTTAGCGGATGTTTTTATTTTGCCGTCAAAAAGAGAAGGTTTTCCGGCGATTGTTTTACTTGAGGCGCTTGCTTGCGGCAAACCGATAATTGGCGGTAATCAAGGCGAGGAATATGAGAAAAAAAATTTTGACGGCAAATTGGGATATACCATCAACCCCGATAATCAAGAAGAATTAAAAGAGGCGATTATTAATGTTTTAAAAAGAAAGGCGCCTAAAAAATTTTTTGACCCTAAATTTTTGCGCGATAGCATTCTTAAAGAATACAGCAAGGTTTGTCATAAAGAGCGTGTTAAAGACATTTTAAATTTATTTAAAATTCCTAAATTAGCAATTATTATGTCGCACGCAATACAGTATCAGGTACCGCTACTGCGAAAGCTCGCCTTTTCTGAAAAAGTTGATTTAATGGTGTATTTTAACTGGGATTTTGGCGTAAAAGAAACTTATGAATCTGATTTTGGCGTAAAAGTAAAATGGGATATTCCGATTCTTGATGGCTATAAACATAAATTTCTCAAGAATTTTTCATTGCGTCCTTCCAGTGGTTTTTGGGGGCAGTTGAATTTTGGGATTATTTCTGCATTAGTCCGCGGGCGCTATAAGGCAGTTCTAATTTACGGTTGGAATTCTTTTGTTAATTGGCTGGCGTTTTTTACGGCCTTAATAATTGGTACGCCGGTTATCATTCAGGGAGAGAGTCCATTAAATCAGGAGTTATTAAAAAGCGGTTGGAAACAGAAGGTTAAAAAATTTATTTTCAAAAAATTATTTTTTCCGCGAATTAGCTCGTTTCTGTATATCGGGGAAGAAAATAGAAAATTTTACAAATATTATGGGGTACCGGATGAAAAATTATTTTTTGTTCCCTACGCGGTTGATAATGAACGATATATAACAGCGAAGAAGGAATTAGGAATTAAGAATTATAAATTACGGGAGGAATTAGGAATAAAAAAAGATGCCATAGTTATTCTTTTTGTCGGAAAATTGATAGAAAAAAAGAGACCATTTGATTTATTGAAAGCGTATAAAAATCTTGAAAACATAAAAACACAAGAACACAAGAATATTTCATTAATTTTTGTGGGGGACGGTAATTTAAGGCGAGATCTTGAAAATTATGCCCAATCACACAATCTAAAAAATGTTCATTTTGTCGGTTTTAAAAATCAAACCGAATTACCGGAATATTACGCATTATCCGATATTTTTGTTTTGCCTTCGGGCATCGGGGAAACATGGGGCTTGGTTGTTAATGAGGCAATGTGTTTTAGTTTGCCGGTAATTGTGTCTGATATGGTTGGTTGCGCCCTTGATCTTATAAAAGAAAATCAAAATGGATTTATTTTTCCATTGGGTAATATTGAAAAATTAGCCGAATATCTAAAAGAATTAATATTAAATGAAAATAAAAGAAAAATATTTAGCGAAAAATCTTTTGAAATTATTCAGAATTATAGCCATAAAAAAGATATTGAAGGGATATTGGAAGTGTTAAGATATATTAAATAGACCCACTGAATAATAATGAAAATTTTATTTATAGGCGATTTAAATGAATATGGCAGGAGTTTCCAGAGATTTCATGCGTTAACGGATTTGGGCAATAAAGTTAAGGGATTTTCAATGGTCACTGTTCCTTTTATTCCAGGTATAAATAAGCCGAGTTTTTTAGAACGATTGTTTTGGAAATTAAAACTGCCGCTTGATTTAACTAGGGTAAATAAAAAAATTCGCGAGGCGGTAAAATCGGAAAAGTTTGATATTGTATGGATTGAAAAAGGAAATACTATTAAACCAACAACACTGCGTTATATTAGGCAAAGATTGCCAAATGCAAGATTAATCTCTATTTCTGAAGACGATATGTACGCGCGACATAACCGTTCTTTATATTACACTTTCGGACTTAAATATTATGATATTGTTTTTACAACCAAGGTTTATAATCTTGAAGAATTAAAACTTCTTGGCGCGAAAAAAACTGAATTATTTTTAGATTCTTATGATGAGAAAGTTCATCGGCCGATGATTTTAACTGATGAAGAAAAAAAGAAATTTGCTTGTGATGTCGGGTTTATTGGTTCATTTGAAAATGATAGAGCTGAAAAAATGCTTTTTTTGGCTGAAAAAGGAATTAAAATTGTTATCTGGGGAAATGGCTGGGGTTTGTGGAAAAATAAAAACCCGAATTTAATAATTAAAAATCAACCGCTTTATAGCGATGATTATGCGAAGGCGATAAGCGCCACAAAAATTAATTTATGTTTTTTGAGAAAAATAAACAGGGATGAAGTAACGAGTCGCAGCGTTGAAATTCCGGCTTGCGGAGGATTTATGCTGGGAGAAAGAACAAAAAGACATTTGGAATTTTTTGAAGAAGATAAGGAAGCCGTATTTTTCGGTTCAAACGAAGAGCTTTTGGAGAAAATAAAAAAATATCTGGCTGATGGCGAGGCGCGTTTAAAAATAGCCAAAGCTGGCAGAGAAAGATGTATAAAAAGCGGATACAGCATGAAAGCGCAGTTAAGTAAAATGATAGGAAAAATATAAAAACCACATATATTGATAGTTTTACTCGTTTAATATATTATTTTTTATATGTTAACGAGATTGAATAGGCTTTATTTAATAATAAAAACTACGCAAAATTGGCTCGGTGTTCTATCTATTTGGTTTCAACTAAAAGATAAATGCGTCGCGAATTTTCGGAACGGTTATAAATTTGAATTAAGTAAACGATCTTGGAGCGAATATATACGTCGTGTTTATCTGTTTTTTCACTTTCCAACCGCAAAACTTTATGATAAAGAAAATAAATTTATTTTTCTTTATCATTCTCGCAAATTAGAATTTAATTTTGGCAAATGGGGATTTGATACAGTTTTGGAGATTTTTGGCGGAGATCCCTACAAAGATTTTTTAAAATTCGCTCCAGTAAAAAACAAACAAGTTGTAGATATTGGCTCGGCTTTTGGTGACACGGCGATTTATTTTCTAATAAAAGGGGCTAAATATGTGTATGCATACGAAGCCTTTCCCGGATTTTTTCATCTTGCGAAAGAGAACTTGCGGACCAATGGTTTTTCCGACTCGTGCGTTCTTGTGTTAGCTGCCGTTAGCGGTAAATCAGGCACGATGATGATAGACTCGAAGATGGACGATATGTTTGGAACAGGAATTAAAGAGCCCATTTTCGGAGAAAAAGTGCCGATTATTACGCTTAGGCAAATTGTTGAACAAAATAATATTCAAGACGGATTCCTCAAAATTGATACCGAGGGATATGAATATGAAATTCTATTAAATACGCCGAAGGAAATTTTACGGAGATTTTCAGATATGCTGATTGAATATCATTACGGCTTTGAAAAACTTGAACCTTACATTAAAGGTGCTGGGTTTGAGATTTTTCATACAGGCCCAACACATGTTTATGTGCCACAATATGCGAGCGATGAAAATAGAAATATGTATGTTGGATATATTACAGCAAAAAGAAAATAAAAAACTATGCAAGAAAATTTAAATGAAAATCCTAACATCGAGAACAAAAATAAAGAACATTCCCCTCTATTATTAAGTATTTGCGTTCCTACATATAATCGCCCCAAAGATTTTGAACGTATGCTTCGCGGGGTTTTGCCGCAATTAACTTCAGAAACGGAATTAATAATTCGAGACGATAGCGTGAATTTAAAATCAGTAGAGATTTTTAAGAAACTTGCAGATTCTAAAATTAATTATAGGTATTTTAAAGGGAAAAAGATTGGTTTTGATAGAGCCTGCTTTTTTTTGGTAGATAAAGCGAGAGGAAAATATGTATGGTGGTTTAGCGATGATGATGAAATGGCCCCGGGCGGCATAGATAGGGTTTTGAAATTAGTGAAAGAAAATTCAGATATTAATTTTGTCTGGGCCAATTTTTTAGTGATTAATAACGGAACACTCGCCGTGTCCCAACCTGACAAATTCTTTAAGAATGGCGATGAAGCGCTGGATGATATAGGAACAAACATTGGCCTTGTATCTACTTTGATATTTAATAAGGAAATGGTTCGACCGTTTTTTGGCCTTGTTCAAAAGTATCTTGGCTCGGCTTTCGCTAATATGGTTATTACTTTTGGTATTATTTCTAGCCCCGGCAAATCTTATTTTTTGAGAGGGCCTTATGTAATTTGTCATTTGTTATCAGAAGAAGAATTAAAAGCGGCTGTCTTGACGGGGAATCGTACAATGTCGCAGACAACTGATAAAATAAACACAATTAACAATGATGGGTTTCAAGTTTACGGAATAAATTTTTATAATATTATTCACGAATTTGATGGAAAATTTTCTAAGGGAGCTATCCGTCGGATCTTAACAAAAAATTTTGCTTCTCTTTGGCGAGGTATGTTAGTTGGTTGGATTGGCGGTTGGGATACGCCGAAAGGGAAAAGATGGAAAATG
This sequence comes from Patescibacteria group bacterium, assembly GCA_038057075.1. Taxonomy (GTDB): domain Bacteria; phylum Patescibacteriota; class Minisyncoccia; order UBA6257; family UBA9933; genus DAHWFZ01. Next base: position 42,922 of record JBBUDV010000002.1, on the reverse strand, counting down.
TTTAAATATTATTGGAATTTTCCGGAATTTTGGATAGCCATGCCGTTATTTTTAATGCCGCTTTGGGTTAATAAAATTTTATATAAAATATATAAAGTGTTTTTTAGCCATAGGAAATGGATTTTTGGAGAAAATTTAAAGAAATTTTTTAGATAAGCATTATTTTTTATGAGGCCTTTTATAAAAATAATTATTAGAAGAATTTTAAATATTATTCCCCAAAAAGCGGTGGTATTTATTTTATCCGGACCGTTACGGGGAATGAGGTGGGTAAAGGGTTCGGGAGTAAACGGCTATTGGATAGGAACTTATGAAAAAGGCGAAGCTGAAAAATTTAGCGGGATGATTTCTAAAAATGACGTTGTTTTTGATGTCGGGGCGCAGGCCGGTTATTATTCATTGATAGCGGCCAGAAAAGGGGCAAAAGTTTTTGCTTTTGAACCGCTTGAGGAAAACATAAAAAATCTTGAAAAAAACGCTAAACTAAATAACCTTAATATCAAAATTTTTCCTTACGCGGTTTCAGATAAATCAGGAACGGTTCTTTTCGGAAAAGTAAGCGGAGGAAGTCCGCTTGAAGCTAGAATTGGCCAAGGCAAAGAAATAAGTTGTGTGACTTTGGACGAAATCATTGAAAAGGAATCATTATTACCCTCAGTCATAAAAATTGATGCAGAGGGTTATGAAGATAATGTGCTTATAGGTGGGGGTAAATTCATTAGGAAATGTCATCCTAAATTAATGGTGGCGACAACAGGAGAAACATCAGTGGATTTGGTTAAAAGTTTGGGATATAGTAAAATAAATATAATAAATAATAACTCAATCTTCGCCGAATAAATAAGGCAGAGATTTAAAAATTAATATGAAGAAATTATTAATTTCGGTTTCTGCGGTTATAATATTTTTTCCAGCAATAAGTTTTGGAGCCATTGCTTTTGATAATGTTTTAAATGATCAACCAACCAGTGGCACCAGTCCTTTGACTTTTTCTTTTGCTAATAACGGGAATATGGTAATTGTTGGTTTTACAATGCTTTCAAAATGCGTTCCAAGTGCCGCTCCCACTTATGGTGGTCAGGCAATGACATTGGCCGTTTCCAATACTAGCGATTCAAATGAAAACGTTTATCTTTATTATCTTCTTAATCCTCCAACCGGGGCGAATAACGTTAATATAACTTGGAATGGCAGTTGCACCGCGGTTGCGGGTTCGGCTTATTCTTTAAGCGGAGTAAAGACATCGAGCCAGCCGGACGCTATTGGAACAGTAAGCAGCGCTTCTGCGACTAATTTAGCGAATACTTGGTCATCCATGAGTGACAACTCTTGGGCGTTAGAATTTGGGAGAAATGCTACAGGGGGAACAATCGGGGCAGGAATGGACACTACCAGAAGAGAAACATACAGTTCTCCCACATTTGGATTTTTTGAACCAACTACTAATCCAAAGACACCCGCCGCTTCGCTTACTTTAAACACGACTAATTCTTCCGCTGGCCGTATGATCGCGGTAGGAATGACCGTAACTCCTGCCACCACCACTCCTTCCATCACAGGTTTCGGAACCCCGAATCGTATCGCAAAATTTATATCATCAAGTGTAATTGGTGATTCATTATTCGCAGATGACGGGACAGACACTACGCTTACAGGCGGCAACTTGTTTTTACAAGCTGGTAAGGCACTTGATGTTGTAGTAAGCGGCATACTTAATATTGGAACGTCTATTGCAAATGCCATTAATATTGGAAAGTCTGGTATTACTACCACTATCCATGGCTTGCTTAATTGGACAAAAATGGGCACAACTTCCAATTGTAGTTCTACGACCTCACCGGCGAATTGCGGTTCAGCCCCCGCAGGAAGTGTGGTTATGCCTGCTGGTAATGATACTTTAACTGTTAATACAACAGCCGTAACCGCGAATAGTCAGATTTTTATCACAGAAGATTTTTCATTAGGTTCAAGATTGGGTATTATCTGTAATACAAGAGAAGGTCGCATCTACAGCATAAGTAGTCGCACTACCAGCTCAAGTTTTGTCATAACCTCTAATAAAGCTCCTGTGACCAACCCGGCTTGCTTGAGCTACCTTATAGTGAACTAAAGTTTTTGGTTATTATAATTCCGTTTTTTATCTCCTTGGATTAAAAAATTTTATATAAAATATATAAAGTGTTTTTTAGCCATAGAAAGTTTGTTTTCAATGAAAATTTAAGATCGTTTTTTAAATAGACATTATTTTTAAAATTTGATATTATTTTTAAACTATGAGCGCTGTTTCAAGGATTATAAATAATTGTCGCGTTTGCGGATTTGAAAAATTAACGCCGATTTTATCTCTCGGCGATTTGTATATTTCAGATTTCTTAGAAGAAAATGAAATGAATGAAGCTGAAAAAGCTCCGTTAGAGTTGGTTCTTTGTAATGAAAATGATGGCGGTTGCGGGCTTTTGCAATTAAAACACACCGTTTCTAACGAAGTAATGTATAGGAGATATTGGTACCTTTCCGGAACGAATAAAACTATGACGGATGAATTGAATGGAATTGCGGCAAAAGTTGAATCGCTAATTTCTTTTGAACCGGAAGATTTTGTTATGGATATTGGAGCTAATGACGGCACCTTGTTGCGCGGCTATAAGTTCTCCGGATTAAATTTAATTGGGTTTGAACCCGCGAAAAATTTAGAGAAATATAATAGCGTTGGAACGACAAAAATTATCAACAATTTTTTCGGTTATGAGGCATGGCAGAAAGAATTTGGGGATAAAAAAGCCAAGGCCATAACCGCCATCGCGATGTTTTATGATTTGGATGATCCCAATAAATTTGTTTCCGACGCGGCTAAATGCCTGGATAAAAACGGAGTCTTCATTATTCAAATGAGCTACTTACCATTGATGCTTTCACAAAACGCATTTGATAATATATGTCACGAACATCTTGAATATTATTCCTTGCTTTCCCTTGAAAATCTTTTAAAGCGGCACAATCTGGATGTTTTTGATGTTGAATTAAACGACATAAATGGCGGCAGTTTTCGCATTTACATCAAGCATCAAGATGGTGGTCAGTCATTAAAATTACAAGAGGGCGCTCAAAAGAGAGCGGAGGACTTAAGGAAATACGAAACTGAATTAGGATTAAATAACCGAAAAATTTA
>JBBUDV010000002.1:4871-39653 GCA_038057075.1 Patescibacteria group bacterium | reverse complement strand
CGGAGGACTTAAGGAAATACGAAACTGAATTAGGATTAAATAACCGAAAAATTTATGATGATTTTGTAATGCGGGTTGAGGAAATAAAAAGAAAAATTTCCAATTTTATAAAAGAAGAAGCGGAAAAAGGTAAAAAAATATACGTATACGGCGCGTCAACAAAAGGCAATACGCTTTTGCAATATTTTAATCTCGATAACACTCTCATTACCGCTGCTGCCGAAAGGAATCCGGCCAAATGGGGCAAGAAAACCGTAGGAACGAATATCCCCATTATTTCAGAAGAACAGGCGCGCAAAGAAAAACCGGATTATTTTTTAATTTTGCCATGGCATTTTATTAAAGAATTTAAAGAACGCGAAACCGAATATATTAAAAGCGGAGGTAAATTTATTGTTCCTTTACCTGAATTTGAAATAATTGATAAAATTTGATTGTAAAGGCTGTTATTTTAGCGGAATTAAATGGAGGAGTAATACAGTAAAATATTATATTATTTATATTTATTAATGAGAAATTTATACCATAAATTTAGATTATTTATTAAAAGTTTTACTTTTCCTAAAACTCTTTTGGTCGGAGATACATCCAATAAAATTTTGATTCATAACTGGCCTACTTCAATGGATATATTTAATGGTTCAACAATAGTTAAAGATGAAAAAATGTTTTATGAGCCAAATGAATATGGGCAATTTATTAAAATAGCTAAAAATAAAAAAGTATTTTTTGACATTAGAGCTCATATCGGTTGGTATTGTCTTGTAGCAAATGGGCTAGGCGTAGAAAATTCTTACGCATTTGAAATAGTAGATTCTTTCGCGGACATAGCTGAAAAGAATTTCAAACTAAACAATATAAAAGGCGGCGTGTTTCGTGTGGCATTAGGAGTTCCTGGCACAAAAACAGATTTTAAACAATCAATTTATTTAGGAAGTAAAATAGCAGTCTCATTAGATGAGTTTTGTAAAACTCATAATATATTTCCAGATATTATAAAAATGGATATAGAGGGATTTGAATTGGATGCCTTGAAAGCTATGAACAATGTTTTATCAAAACGACCAGCGTTAGATATATCTATTCATTCTGCCTATTTGGAACAGCGAGGACAAAGTGAAAAAGAAGTTCTTGAACTGTTGTTAAAATACGGGTATGAAATTATCTGGGCGGGAGGAGGTACGTATTTTATGAAATAAAAAATTATTATGAAAAAAGCATTAATCACCGGCATAACCGGACAAGACGGCTCTTATTTGGCGGAATTACTTTTAAGAAATAGCTACGAGGTTCATGGATTGACGCGAGTAATCGCTCTTGAAGATCCTCAACAGAGATTTTCCAGAATAAATCACCTTTTAAAAGAAAATAAAATAATATTGCACTATGGAGATATTACTGATTACCCGACCATATGGCGGATAATTTTTAGGGTAAAGCCCGATGAAGTTTATCATTTGGCAGCCGTGAGTTCCATTATAAGTTCTTTTGAAGACGATTTCGGGACGTTCAAAACGAATGCCGACAGCGTTCATTATTTTTTATCGGCTATCAAGGAATTAAATTCCGGCACAAAATTTTATTTCGCCGGCTCAAGCGAAATGTTTGGTAGATCGAAAATATCGCCTCAAGACGAAAATACCCCCTTTAATCCCGTCTCTCCTTACGCAATATCTAAACTTACGGGGTTTAATTTAACGAGAATGTATCGCGAAGTCCACAAAATTTTCGCCTGTACCGGAATTGCTTACAATCACGAATCTCCGCGTCGGGGTTTTAACTTTGTAACGAGAAAAATTACTTCTACGGCCGTCAAAATAAAGCTCGGTTTGGCTAAGGAATTGCGGTTGGGGAGCTTGGACGCAAAACGAGATTGGGGTTTTGCCGGCGATTATGTTGAGGCGATGTGGCTGATGTTACAACAAGCTCAGCCGGAAGATTTTGTGATTGGGAGCGGGGAAACTCATACTGTTCAAGAGTTGGTTGAGATTGTTTTTGGAGCGCTTGGTTTGGATTGGCGCAAATATGTTGTGATTGACCCAGCATTCGTGCGTCCGCCGGAGAAGATTGAAATGAAAGCCGATATTACAAAAGCAAAAACAAAATTATGCTGGTCGCCGAAAATTCAATTCAAGGAGTTGGTCAAAATGATGGTTGAAGAAGATTTGAAGCGTGCCAGATGAATTTGAGAAATAAAGAAATTATTTATATAGAATCAAAATAGTATGATACCTAGACTAAAATCTCTTTTTCATGTCATAAAATCGACAAAAAATTGGCTTTCCGTTTTAAACAACCATTACTTCGGAGATGGCAATTTTGAAGCAAGATTTCGAAATGGCTATAAATTAAACGCGACAAGAGAAATGTGGCAAAGTTATATTCATCATGCTTATCTTTTCTCGTTATTGCCGAGCGCAAAACTTTTGAAGGATAGGGTTGAATTTGTTTATAAAGGTAAAAAATTAAAATTTGTTTTTGGTAAATGGGGCTTTGACACTATTTTGGAAATTTTCGCCACAGATCCGTATAAGAATTTTATGAAAATAGTTGACCCTATGGGTAAATCTATTGTTGATATTGGGGCGGCATTTGGAGATACGGCGGTTTATTTTATGCTCAATGGAGCTAAAAAAGTTTATGCATTTGAGGCATTTCCAGGATTTTCTCGTTTAGCGGAAGAGAATATTCGCGAAAATAGCTTCGCTAATTCTTGTGAAGTTGTGCCAATGGCGGTGGGCGGCGTTTCTGGGGAAATGATTATAAATCCAGATTTAGGAGATATGTTTGGAGCTAATCTTAAGCCCTCTTTAACTGGAGAAAAAGTTCCGATTATTACGCTTCAGCAAATTGTAGAGAAATTTAATATAAAAGACGGCTATTTGAAAATTGATACAGAGGGCTATGAATATGAAATAATTCAGAACACACCAGTTGATGTTTTAAGGAGATTTTCTGACATTCTTATTGAATATCATTATGGTTTTGAAGGCATAGAGCCATATTTGAAAAAAGCTGGATTTACGATTTCTCATACCGGACCAACTAGAATTTATATGCCGCAATTAGATGGCGAGTCGGCAAAAAATATGTTTACGGGGCACATATTGGCAAAAAGGCAGTGATAAATGTTAGTAAGCGAATTTGCGCTGAATACTTGTTTTAATGGTAAATAAGAAAAATAATTAAGATTTGAAGAAATATTCTAATATTTTGTTTAAATTATATAAAGTTATTTTAAGAGTTTCAAAAGACTTTTTTTTGAATTGTTATTTTAGATTAATCCCAGCCCCAAAATTTGTTTTTCAAGGTTTTACATTTCATTATTTTAGACGAGCCTATAATCGGACATGGGAAAATGAGCGAGCAATTGAAATCCCCATCATTTATGAATTTATTAAGCGAAATAGAGGAAAGAACATTCTTGAAATTGGCAATGTATTATCAAATTATTATTTGTTGCCGCATTATGACATAGTAGATAAATATGAAAAAACTTCTCGAATAATAAATAAGGATATTGTAAATTTTAAACCAGAAAAACTTTATGATTTGATTGTGAGCATTTCCACTTTTGAACATATAGGATTTGATGAAATTGAAAAATCGCCAGAGAAAATATTAAAAGCTGTTCGTCATATTATAAATAATTGTCTTTCTCCAAGTGGGACTTTTGTAATGGCAGTGCCGCTTGGTTATAATCCAATTTTAGATAATTTTATTAGACGGAAAGAGCTCGGCTTTGATAGATATTATTATTTAAAACGGATTTCCGCAAATAATCGATGGATAGAGATTGCGGAAAAAGACATTTTTGGAGCTAAATTTGGCAAACCTTTTCCAAGTGGGAATGTTGAAGTTATTTGTATTTTTGGCCATAGTATATTCTAAAATAATACAAACAATTTTAAATTTTTATGAATATTTCTAATAACACTAATAAGGAAATTATATTAAGTATTTGTATTCCTACCTATAATCAGCCGGATAAAGTTAAAAGATTTTTTGAAAGTATAATTTCTCAATTGAATTCGGAAATTAACTCGCAAATTGAGATAGTTGTTCGCGATGACAGTTCTAACTTAGAAACAAAAAAAATAATAGAAGACTATTCAAAAAAAATTTCTGTTCCAATAAAGTATTTTCATGGAAAGAAGGAGGGGGTGGATGTTGCTATTATATTTTTAACCCAAGAGGCGAAAGGAGATTATGTTTGGTGGTTTGGAGATGATGTTTTGGCCGATGGAGCAATTGCGCGCGTAATTAAATTAGTCAAAGATTTTCCGGAAATTTCGTTTATTTGGGTTAATTCTTGCGATATAAACAATAGAAATGATACGGCCTTTGAATTGGAAGGCGATAAGTTTTTTGATAATCGTAATCAGCTTATGGAAAAAAATATTGGTATGCTGGGATTTATTTCGGCCACTATTTTTAAGAAAGAAAAAGCATTGTCGGGAATAGAAAATTCTAAAAAATATATTAACTCCGCTTTTGTGAGTTTGTATTTAATTTTACATGTTCTTTCTCAAGACGGAAGATTTTATTTTTTAAACAATCCCTATGTGCTTGCTGACCCAAAATTTCAAGGAAAGCCACGCTGGTACGACGCGTTTCAGGTTTTTGGAATAAATTTATACAAGGTAGTTTGTGAATTTAAAGATAAATTTGATAATCAATCAATAAGAAAAGCTCTGGCTGATAATTTTGGAAAAGTTTGGCGCGCTGTTTTAGTAGAGAGAGCGCTTGGATTTACCGAAGGATTTGGTTCCAAAAATCCTAAATTAAAGCAAATGTTTAAATATTATTGGAATTTTCCGGAATTTTGGTTGGCTTTGCCTTTCTTAATAATACCTAGATTTATTTTGCGATTTCTTTATAAATTTTATAAATTTTTAAGATTTTACGCGAGAGGAATTCTAAATAAATGATACAATTTAAAAATAAGGCAAAATCTTTTGATTTTTTTGAACTCGGTAATTCTGTCATATTGTATTATTTACTGATTTTTTTTCTTGCGCCGATTTTATTTTTTTTCGGCGTTTCCGGATTTTTATGGGAAAATTCGGTTGTTTATTATAAAGCGCTTCTTTATTTGACTCTTGGCCTTATTTTTTTTGCGATTGGTTATTATAATCGTCAAACATCTTCTATCGCCGGACGGCTGCCTAAATTTTTAAAATTAGATTCCGAATGGGATTTTAGAAAAGCGCCGTTAATTTTTGGCGTCACATTTATTTTTGGTTTGGGAATAAAAATTTTAAGAATTTTTGGCGGCGCTTATGCTTATTGGCAACAGAATTCATGGCTTCAGAATAGTTCTTTTTATAGCTTAATTGGAATTTTTGATTGGTTGTCTTCTGTTGCTTTGATTATTGCGTTTACAAGTTATTTTCATTTCAAAAAAAACAACGATGCGCGTTATCGTTTGTGGCAAAAAATAGCTTGGGGAACATTTATATTGGAAATGGTTTACGTTTTGCCGTCATGCAATCGAACTTCCGTAATGATGCTGATTATTCTTTATCTTATTATAAAGTCTTATTTTTCGCGCATTACTTGGCAACAGATTATTTTTATAATTTTAGGAGTGGCAATCGTATTGTTTCCTTTTGGTAATGCCTGCCGAAATCCGGGAATTTTGCGCCATTATTCATTAGTGGAAAGACCAATTGAAAACATAGGAAATTCTTTGACTTATATTAAAAATGCGGGCGATTTCACTTCTAACAGTATTTTTTCCAGAATAGACCAATTCGCTGTTTTCTCTAGAATTGTTGAAATGGATGAACCTTTATTGTACGGCAAATCATTATTAAAATTTTTTATCAGTTTGGGTCCGCCACGATTTATTTGGCATAATAAGCCTATTATTGTCGGAGGCGGCGACTTTGGACATCGTTCTGGCCTTTTGGCGCCAGATGTAAAATCAACAACTGTCGGAGTAACTATGGTTGGCGATTGGTATATGAATTTCGGGCTTGCCGGTATTATTTTAGGGATGTTTTTTATGGGAATGTTATTTCGTTTGATATATGAATATTTAATCAAAAGAACCGGTATTTCGTTCTCGGGAGTTATGATTTATAGTATTTTATGGCTTAATATTATCAAGGGAATGGAAGATTGGATTGCGCCGGTTTACGCGGGATTGGTTAAGATTTTTATATTATTGCTGATAATACATTATTTTTTAATAAAGCGCGGGAAAGCATTAAAAGTTATATGATTAAAAAAATAAAGAGTAAATTGTTTTTTGAAACAAAAACTATTCGTGGAACGATTTTGAAGAATTTTCTTTGGTTGGGCACGAGTCAGGTTGGAAGCCGTCTTATTAAGAGCGCGATTACAATTTACGCGGCGCGCGCTTTAGGAACCGCCGGTTATGGAGTATTTTCTTACGCGATGGCTCTTACTGGATTTTTTATTTTCTTCAAAAACATCGGGGTGGATTCAATTTTAACTCGGGAAGTGGCGCGTCGCCCTGCTGAAAGGGAACAATTATTTGCCACCTCTTTTTGGTTGGAAATTGGCCTCCTCGCGGTAACCGCCTTTCTTCTTTTTTTTATCGCTCCGCTTTTCAATCGTATTCCGGAGGCGCTTATTTTGATTCCGGTGCTTGCGGTGATGCTCATCGCTGACGACTTGAAAGACCTTTTTGTGGCTTTTTTCAGAGGAATAGAGAAGATGGAATGGGAAGCTATAGTTGTTGTCGCGACCAATATTGCGATAGTTATTTTCGGTTTTGTCGCTTTATTGATTTCCGCAAGCCCTTTATATCTTGCGTTGGCTTATGCTGCTGCCGCTGTTTTTGGCGCTTTTTTGGCGGGTGGAATTATTTTTTTTCGCCACACGAAGGGTTTTTTCCGCAGTTTTGACAGAAATCTTATTGCTCCGATTTTAAGGTCAGCTTGGCCGATTGCATTTGGCGGATTAGCCAGTATTTTTTTATTCAATATTGACATTGTGATGTTGGGTTTTTGGCGAACTGTCGATGATGTTGGTATTTATGCGGCTGTTCAGAAAATAGTGGGTATTCTTACGGTGATTCCGACTTTGGTGGGTGCCAGTACATTTCCTATGTTTTCTCGGCTTGCGCATGTAAAAGATTCGGCGCGCGTGCGCCAGGTAATGGAAAGTTTGATTGGAGCTCTTTTCTTGTTTGCGGCGCCGCTCGTACTTGGCGGGACCGTACTTGGAGCTTCGCTGCTGAAATTCATTTTCGGCTCCGCGTATGGCGCAGGGGCGAACGCTATGGCTGTTCTTTTGTTTTCTATCTTCCCTATTTTTCTGATGGTTATTTTTGCCAATTTCATATTTGCATATGATGAGCAGCGTAAAACCATCGGGTATCCGATCATCGCTTCGCTCGTCAATGTCGGATTAAACTTTCTTCTTGTTCCGCGCCTAGGCATGATTGGCGCATCATTGGCAACGGTTGCGTCGAGTATGATCTACGCGTTTCTTATGTTCCGGTTTTGTCGGAAAATAGAAGAATTTTCTTTATGGAGAGGATTTCAAAAAGTTCTTGTCGCCGCGATTATTATGACGATTTTTACTTGGTCGATTCAGTTATTGAACTTACATGTTATTTTAAATATTATTCTTTCTGCGGCATTATATTTTTTTATTCTAAAACTTTTAAAAGAAAAAATGTTAGAAGAAATTTTGGCAATAGTTAAAAAATAAAAATGAAAATTTTGCATATTATTCCAACTTATTTTCCGGCTCATCGCCAAGGCGGGCCGATTAAAAGCGTTCACGAAATGAACAAGGGGTTGGTTAAGAAAGGGGTTGAAATGACGGTTTATACGACAAATATTGATGGCAAAAGCGTTTTAAATGTTCCGCTTAATCAGGAAGTTGATATTGACGGCGTAAAAGTTTGGTATTTCCCGGCAACTCTTCGGTTGTGGGGATATTCTTTTGCGTTTCATCGCGCTTTGGCAAAAAACGCGAAAGATTTTGATTTAATTCATATTACTTCTGTTTTTTTGGCCGCTTCCGCTCTCGGCGCTTATTACGCTAAAAAATTTAAAAAACCATATATTATTTCGCCGCGGGGAAGTTTTATGGAAGAACCACTTAAATATCGTCCTTTAAAAAAGAAAGTTTATATCAATTTAATTGAAAAAAGAAATTTAGCAGGGGCAGAAGCAATTCATTTTACAGTTGAGAAAGAAAAAGATGGTTATTTGAAAGCCGGCTTGCCGTTCAAAAAAAGCATAATAATTCCCAATGGTCTTGATGTGGAAGTATCCAATACTATCACGCGCGATAGAATTCATTTTAGAAAAAAATTTAATATTTCTTCCGATAAAAAAATAGTTCTTTTTATGGGCCGGCTGCATTTTATAAAAGGATTAGACACTTTAATTCCGGCTTTCGCCGAAGTTGTGAAAAAAGAACCAAATGCGATTTTGGTTTTAGCGGGACCGAATGATAAAAATTACAAAAAAGAAATTGAATTGAAAATTAAAAATTGTAAATTAAAAATTAACAACGAAGTTGTATTCACTGGCATGCTTTTAGGCGAGGATAAAATCGCGGCTTATCAGGATAGCGATGTTTTTGTTTTGCCGTCCTATTCGGAAAACTTCGGAATGGCGGCCGCGGAAGCGATGAGTTTCAGTTTGCCGGTAATCGTAACAAAGGGCGTCGGGATTTCCGACGAAATTAAAAAAGCGGTTGCCGGCATAGTGATTGAAAAAGACGAAAAACAATTAACCGAAGCGATTTTGAAAATTTTGAAAAATCCGGAATTGGGACGGAAAATGGGCGAAGCGGGCAGGAAGTTGGTTGAAGCCGAATTTTCCTGCGAAAAAGTGGCGGAGAGATTTATAAAGGAATATAATAAATTGTTATGAAATTTCCCATCAGCGTCGTCATTTTAACTTTTAACGAAGAAATTCATATTGAACGTTGTCTAAAAAACATCACGGATTGGGCAGGCGAGATTTTTATCGTTGATTCTTATTCAACGGATAAAACTTTGGAAATCGCCAAAAAATACGGAGCTCAAATCTGTCAGCATCCTTTTCAAAACCAGGCAGAACAATTCAATTGGGCTTTGGACAATCTTGATATAAAAAACGAGTGGGTGTTGCGGCTGGATGCCGACGAATATCTGACTCCTGGGCTAAAAAACGAGGTAGCTCAGGCGCTGACCAACGCGGACTTAACGCGGACTAACGCGGATATTAACGGCTACTATATAAAAAGGAGAAATTATTTTATGGCTAGATGGATAAAGCACGGCGGTTATTATCCAACTTGGATTTTGCGGCTATTCAGAAACGGGAAAGCGCGTTCGGAACAGAGAGCGATGGACGAACACATTGTTTTATTGGAAGGAAAAGCGGGGAAGTTTAAAAATGATTTTATTGACGACAATAAAAAAGATTTGACTTGGTGGATTGAAAAGCACAATAATTATGCTTCGCGGGAAGCGGCAGCTGTATTATCGGGAAGTCATGGCCGGGGAAAAAAGAAATTTTATTACCGCCTGCCTTTGTTCTGCCGGGCTTTCGCTTATTTTGTTTACCGCTATTTTTTCCGATTGGGTTTTCTTGACGGAAAAGAGGGTTTGATATTTCACTTTTTACAGGGATTTTGGTATAGGTTTCTCGTAGACGCGAAATTATATGAAAGAAGAAAATTTATCCCGCACCAGAAGAACATCAATTCTGTTGGTAGATAAATACTAGTGCTATTGGTCTTCGGTGCGGGATTCCGCTCCGCACCGTATTACAGAGAAACCGCCAACTCCTGTTGGCAGAGCTTCATTTACGACAAATAATTTTTGGTTACAGTAATTGTTAAAAAAAGAATTGAATGATATAATCGATGTATGGATAAAAATCAAAAGATTTTTGAAAATTTTGAATAATTTTAATAATATGACTAAACAATTTTATGAAAATTATTGGGATGGGCAAAGCGATTACTTAAGTGATTTTGGTCTTAAGTGGCCTAAATTAAAAAAATTTATCCCGTTGGACAATAATATCACAATTGTTGATTTTGGATGCGGAAACGGAAAAATTTTAGAAGAAATACGAAAAATAAATTCTAATGCAAAATTAATAGGGTTAGATGTTTCTGAAACAGCCTTACAACAGGCAAAAAGAGATTTGCCAGGCATTGAATTTTATAAAATTAATGACGGCGAGAAATTCCCATTAAATAACGATTGTGTTGACTTTATTTTTTCTTCAGAAGTTATTGAACATATTTATGATGTGGAAAACGCTTTTAAAGAAATAGCACGCATTTTGCGGCCAGGCGGGAGAATATTGTTTACAACGCCGTATCATGGATTTTTCAAAAATTTATTAATAACACTTTTCGCTTTTAATAAACATTTTAATCCAACAGGAGCTCATATTAGATTTTTTTCTAAAAAAACATTATTAGATTTATTGGATAAGAATAATTTTAAAGCTATTAAAATTGGATATTACGGCCGATTTTTTTCGATACCGCATTCAATATTTATTTTGACAGAAAAAAATTAAATCATAAAAAGTCGAAATGTAAATAAAAATATAAAACTATGTTTAAAAAAATCACGCCAGTTTTTATTATTTTATTATTGAGTTTTATTTATTTTAATTTTAGTAAAGTTCAGGCCGCAGGTCCTGAAAATTTATTTAGTATTGACGCCAACACAGCGGCTCTTTGGAGATTTAATGATGTTCCCGGCAATACAATAATTGATGAAACTGGAATAAATAATGGCACTGCTATCGGCACAGCTGTTGTTGATGGCAAATTCGGTAAGGCGAGATATTTTAACGGCCAAACAGATTATATTGTCGTACCAGATAATCCTTCTTTAAGAAATTTTTCTCAATTAACTATTGAGGCTTGGGTTTATCCAAGTGGTTTTGATTTAAACTGCTGGGCGGTTGATGAGGCAATTGTCGAGAAAGGATTCACCATTGATGGTCGGTTTCACGGCTACACATTGCATATGGCACGGAATCAGGATGGTAGTTGTGCTGGTGCTTCAAGTTTTAATGCAATACAGTTTAATCTCGGATTTGAGGATGAGGGCAGAATAGCGGTTTCTAGTTCAAACTGGCACGTACCTAATAATTGGTATTACGTTGTTGGGACATATGACGGTAATAATACACGGATTTATGTAAATGGCGTTCTTGAAGGCGTGAGCGATTCTGTTTCAGGTATTGTCGCTAATACGACTGCTCCATTGTATATAAATCATCACACGTGGGGTTTTGGAGGGTCTGGCAATCAGCAAAGCTCTCAAAGAATGCAGGGGCTAATTGACGAAATTCGTATTTCTAAAGTTGCCAGAAGTGCCGAAGAAATTTCTTATTACTATAATTTGGCGATGGGGCAGAATATAATTCCATCTCTTTTTGATCTTGGACAATATAAATCAGATAGCATTACTTCGATTGCTGAGGGCGGGACTGTAACAGAGAGTTCGATAATTCTTGGCGCAACATTAAATTCATCATCTACAAATCAATTACAATTACAGGCGGAGTTACGCAAACTTTCGGAAAATTTCACCAATCAGCCAACAGCAACCAGCACTTTTGTGTCCTCTGGAACCAACGTAACAATCCCAATAAACAATCTTAATGACGGACAATATCATTGGCAAGCAAGAGTCATTGACGATAAAGGAAACGCTTCCGATTGGCAAGAATTCGGAACATCGGGAAATGTAGATTTTGTAGTACAACTACCACTAAATGTTAAAGCAGCAAATCTTGCGAAACTTGTTATTAATGCCCCTTATCTCGGAAACGGCAATACTTGGGGTGGTAAAGGATGGGATTCTTTGCGAGGTTTATATGTAAGCTCTGCTGATATCTTTAATGGATATAACTTTTGGAATAATGCTACGAGCGTAAAAGCGATTCAATTCGGCGCAGGACTTGATTGTTCTGGGCTTATACTGTGGTCATATAATCGTTCTTTTGATCCAAATAAATATTTTCCACAAAACGTGATACGTTATGAGAATGCCAGTGGACAATATTTGCATAATTCAGAAACGATAAATGAAAGTGATTTACAAGCTGGTGATTTATTATTCATGGATAAAGATTATAATGGCAAAGTGGATCATGTGGCGATGTATGTCGGTGATAATGGAGATTATGATATTATAGAAGCATTTTCACCACATGAGGGTATTATTTCTGCGAATATAACTGAATTCAAAAAAAGAACTGGATTTAACACGAATAAACATGTTCGTCGCGTAACCGTTAGTCCTTCTTTTGGCGGCCAAGTTCAAGCCGGTTCCCCTGTTGATTTAATCGTGACCGACCCGGATGGATTTACTATTACCCCGACAACTGCGATTCAAACCGATAATGAATACCTCCGGGAAATTCCGGGAGAATTGTATTATGCGGAAGGAGAAATCGGTTCTGATGGCAAGCCAAAAGACATGGTTTATTGGCCAAAGCAAAAAACAGGAGATTATATTATTAAAGCCATTCCGGAAGAAGGAGTTGATTCAACAGCGACATATTCGCTGAAATTTACCACAGGAAATCAAACAATCAATCTCGCTGAAAATGTTCCGATAAACAAGATTCCAAGCGAAGGCTACGGCGTTATTATTGAGGAAAGCGGTACCGTCAGCCAATTTATTCCTGTTTTAATAGATGTCAAACCAGATAGTTCTTCAAACAGCATCAATCTTAGTTCCAACGGAACTGTTCCTGCCGCAATTTTTGGCTCCGCAACTCTTGATGTCGCTCAAATAGATCCCTCTACGGTTACTTTAGCGAACTCCCCAATTAAATTTAAGGGAAACGGCCAGCCAATGACAAGTTATGAGGATATTGACAATGATTCATTTACCGATATTGTCGTTCATATAGTTACCAAAGATTTACAATTGTCGTTAGATGACACTCAAGCAAATTTGGAAGGTCGATTAATTAGTGGAGAGATAATTAAAGGCTCTGATTTCATTCGGATAGTTCCTTAAATAAAAGTTAAAATCATTATAATTATAAATAAAAAAATACTGATTATTTTAATTGCCTTGATTATAATGGTTGGTTTTGCTATTTGGTTTTATTCGTATCAATTCCAAGAAACAAAGCAAAAAAAAGAAAATCTACCCGAAGAAAAACAAATACAACAACCAACTGCTGCAACAACTACCACATCTACATTAAAAATTTATCGTAATAAAGAATTTGGTTTTGAATTTCAGTACCCGGCGGATTTAATTATTCGCGAAAATGCTTTCAAAAGTTATTATAGTAAATTCAATCTTAAAATTTATAAAAAGATAGAAGAGCAATTTGATCCAACCTTTTTGGTAAACGTTGTATTACCAGAATTCGCAGAACAAAGTTATGGTGGGTTGGAAAAAACCACAGACAAAGTAATTGTCGATGGAGTTTCTGGTATTAAATATCAATATAAATTTAATGAACGCAAAGAAACAGCGATTATTTTGCCATTAAATGAATACCGGTTAATTTTAGGTGTATATTATGAAGAATATGAAAATGTTTTCAACCAAATAATTTCTACATTCAAATTTTTAAAATAAATAAAATCGGTAGATATTTAAAGGCAAATAATTTAAATATGAAAACAAGAAAAAAGCCATTTAAGAAACATCTCATTATCGGAGCCGGAGAAATCGGAAAAGCGCTTTATAAAATTCTTTCGCCTTATTATGACGTTTCCATAAGGGACAAAAAC
Source organism: Patescibacteria group bacterium (assembly GCA_038057075.1). Classification (GTDB taxonomy): domain Bacteria; phylum Patescibacteriota; class Minisyncoccia; order UBA6257; family UBA9933; genus DAHWFZ01. The sequence continues at coordinate 25,937 of JBBUDV010000002.1, read as the reverse complement.
AGCGATGTTCCCGGAAAATTCGACGTGCTTCATATTTGCTATCCAGCCGTAAAAAATTTCGTAAAAATTTCCAAAAACTATATTAAAAAATACAAACCGGCTTTAACGATAATCCATTCTACTGTCGGAGTGGGAACGACTTCAAAAATCGGAATAAACGCGATTCACAGTCCGGTCAGGGGAGTCCATCCTTATTTGGACAAAGGAATTAAAACTTTCGTGAAATATTTCGGCGGCAAAAAGGCGAAGGAAGCCGCGAAAATTTTTTCCGACATCGGAATAAAAACTCAAATATTTAAAAAACCGGAAACAACCGAGCTTTTGAAAATTCTTGACACGACATATTACGGTTGGAATATTATTTTTGCCAAAGAGGTTAAAAGAATTTGTGATAAATTGAAATTAGATTTTGATGAGGTTTATACTATCCCAAACCATGATTATAATAAGGGCTATATAAAATTAGGGAAGCCCAATGTGATTAGGCCGGTTTTAAAACCGATAGCAGGTAAAATCGGAGGCCATTGTGTTGTTCAGAATTGCGATTTATTAGATGATTGGGTGACTAAAACAATAAAAGAGAGAAATAAAAAATATTAGAAAAATTATGAAACTTCCGATTAGCGTTATAATTTTAACTTATAACGAGGAATTAAATATAGAAAATTGTTTGAAAAATGTCGCCGAGTGGAGTGATGAAATTTTTATCGTTGATTCTTATTCAACGGATAGGACTTTGGAAATAGCAAAAAAATACGGAGCAAAAGTCGCGCAGCGTCCGTTTAAAAACCAGGCTGAACAGTTTAATTGGGCGCTTGATAATTTGGATATTAAAAACGAGTGGATTTTGCGGTTGGATGCCGATGAATATCTGACTCCAGAACTTTGGCGGGAAATAGCCGAGGTTTTGCCGAAAACATCGGATAAAATAAACGGTTTTTATCTTAATAGGCGAGTTTATTTTATGGGCAAATGGATAAAACACGGAGGATATTATCCAACTTGGATTTTGCGGCTATTCAAATATGGGAAAGCGCACTCGGAACAAAGAGAAATGGACGAACATATAATTTTATCAGAGGGTAAAGCCGGAAAATTAAAAAATGATTTTATTGACTACAATCGGAAAAATTTGGAGTTTTGGACAGATAAGCACAACCGTTTTTCTTCGCGTGAGGTCAGGCAAATTTTGAATCCTGATTTGGCTGGCGAGGCAAAAGTAAAAAAACTCGGAGGGCCGGCTGCTTTGAGAAGAAAACTAAAAAGTTGGTATCTAAAGCTTCCTTTATTCTTGCGGCCTTTTTTGTATTTTATTTACCGCTACTTTTTTCGTCTTGGTTTTCTTGACGGCAAAGAAGGGCTGATATTTCATTTTTTACAAGCTTTTTGGTATCGCTTTTTGGTAGATGCGAAGATATATGAAACATTAAAACACAAGAACACAAGAGCGCAAGAGCATTAAAACAAAAAAGAATTTGTGGTTTAATGTTTTTATGTTTTAATGATTTTATGTATATTCTGGGCATTAACGCATATCACGGAGATTCTTCAGCCGCTTTGCTCAAAGACGGAAAATTAGTCGCGGCTTTGGAAGAAGAAAGAATCAGAAGAATTAAACATTGGGCGGGTTTTCCGAGCGAAGCGATAAAATTTTGCCTTGATTACGCTGGAATTGGAATAAAAGACGTTGATTATATCGCGATTTCCCGCAATCCTTTCGCGCGTTTTCATAAAAAAATAATAAGGATTATTTTACGATTGCCAAAATTTTCTTTTTTAAAATCCCGTTTGAACAACATAAAAAAATTAAAAAGCATCAAAGAAAATTTAGCCGAGATTTTTAACGTAAATAGAAGGGAAATAAAAGCAGAAGTGGTTAATGTTGAACATCATCGCGCGCACTTATCTAGTAGTTTCTTTTTTTCGCCTTTTAAGGAAGCGGCTGTTGTTTCCATTGACGGATTTGGGGACTTTGTAAGCACTATGGCCGGAGTCGGCAAAGACAATAGAATAAAAATCAACGATTTAGTGGAATTTCCGTATTCGTTGGGAATTTTTTACACCGCTTTGACGCAATTTTTGGGTTTTTGGAAATATGGTGATGAATACAAGGTGATGGGTCTTTCGGCTTTCGGAAATCCGGTTTATCTGGACAAGATGAAAAAAATCGTGAAATTAAAAAATAACGGATTTTTTGAACTGGACACCTCTTATTTTTTGCACGATAAAGAAGGGGTTGAAATGACGTGGCTGGACGGCGAGCCGAAAATTGGAAAATTATTCTCGGATAAATTGGTTGAACTTTTTGGCGAACCAAGAAAAGAAAACGAAGAAGTCGGAGAAAAATTTAAAGATATCGCGGCTTCGGTCCAGGCAATGTATGAAGAGGCGTTTTTTCATATTTTGAATAATCTTTATAAAAAAACAAAAATGAAAAATATCGCTTTGGCAGGCGGCTGTATTCAAAACAGCTTGGCTAACGGAAAAATTTACGAAAAAACTCCTTTTAAAAATGTGTTTATTCCGCCGGCGGCTCATGATGCCGGAGGAGCCATGGGTTCGGCTATGTATGTTTGGAATCAAATATTGGAAAAAGAAAGAAATTTTGTGATGATGTCGCCGTTCTGGGGACCGGAATATGACGAAAAATATTTGGAGAAATATTTGAATAAAGCCGAATTAAAATATGAGCGCTTGGAAAATAATGATTTGATAAAAAAAGTCGCAAAATTTTTAGCGGACAGCAAGATTATCGGATGGTTTCAAGGAAGAACCGAGTGGGGGCCGAGAGCTTTGGGGAATAGAAGCATATTGGCGAATCCTTGCAATCCTAAAATGAAAGACATCTTAAATCTTAAGATTAAGAAAAGAGAATCGTTTAGGCCGTTTGCTCCATCAATTCTGGAAGAAGAGGTTTTAAATTATTTTGAAGAAAATAAGCCGGTTTCTTTTATGGAAAAAGTTTATGAGATTAAAGAGGAAAAAAGAAAATTAATACCGGCGGTTACTCATATTGACGGCACTGGAAGATTACAGACGGTAAGCCGAAAAGACAATCCGCTTTATTACGATTTAATTAAAGAATTCGGGCGTTTGACTGGCGTGCCGATTTTGATAAACACTTCGTTTAACGAAAATGAGCCGATAGTTAATAAACCGGAAGAGGCGATAGATTGTTTTTTAAGAACGGATATGGATGTTTTAGTTTTGGGAAATTATATTGTTATTAGATAATCATGAAAATTTCTATTATTACGGTTTGCTATAACAGCGCCAAAACAATTAAACAGGCGATTAAAAGCGTTTTAAGCCAGACGTATTCTAATATTGAATATATTGTTATTGACGGCGGCTCTACTGACGGGACTTTGGAAATAATAAATAAATATCGCGATAAAATAGCCAAGTTTGTTTCCGAGCCGGACAAGGGAATTTATGACGCGATGAATAAGGGATTGAAATTGGCGACAGGAGATATTATCGGGATTTTGAATTCAGATGATTTTTATACCGATGAATTTGTCCTTGAAAAAGTCGCTAAAAAATTTGAAGAAACAAACAGCGATTGCTTGTGGGGCGACTTGGTTTATGTTGATAGAAATAATATTGGTAAGATAATCAGATTTTGGAAATCATCGGAATATCGCGAAGGTAAATTTAAAATGGGGTGGCATCCGCCGCACCCGACATTTTTTGCAAGAAAAGAAATTTATAATAAATATGGATTGTTTAATTTGAATTTTAAAATTGCGGCTGATATTGAAATAATGCTTAGATTTTTGGAAAAGTTTAAAATATCGTCAGCATACATTCCGGAGATTTTGATAAAAATGAGAACAGGCGGGACAAGCGCCAAAAATATAAAAAACATAATCAAGGCCAATGTTGAAACTTATCGCGCTTGGAAAGTTAACGGGTTGAAAATAAATCCTTTATGGGTTTTATTAAAGCCGTTGTCAAAAGTTTTACAATTAATAAAAAGTGTTAAATAATTAGTAATATGAAAAAAGCGTTAATCACCGGAATTACCGGACAAGATGGCTCGTACTTGGCGGAGATTCTTTTGGAAAAAGGATATGAAATTCACGGGTTAATAAGAAGGGCTTCCACTTTTAACACATCAAGAATAGACCATCTTTATCAAGACCCGCACGTTCATGGCGTAAAATTTTTTTTACATTACGGCGATTTGGCGGATGCGGGCAATTTAAGAAAATTAATTTTTAAAATTCAGCCGGATGAAATTTATCATTTAGGAGCCCAATCGCACGTTCGCGTTTCTTTTGATATTCCGGAATATACCGCTGATATTACGGGCATGGGAACTTTAAGGATTTTGGAAGCAATCAGGGATTTTCAAGAACAAACCGGGAAGAAAATAAAATTTTATCAGGCGAGTTCCAGCGAGATGTTCGGCAGCGCGCCCGCTCCGCAAAATGAAAACACGCTTTTTCATCCGAGAAGTCCTTATGGTTGCGCTAAGGTTTTCGCATATCACTCAACTGTAAATTACAGGGAGGCATATGGAATTTTTGGCGTTAATGGAATTTTATTCAATCATGAAAGTCCGCGCCGCGGAGAGACGTTTGTAACCAGAAAAATAACCATGGCGGTTGTGAGAATAAAAGCCGGATTGGATAAAAAATTGTATTTGGGAAATTTGGACGCCCGTCGCGACTGGGGCTACGCGCCGGAATATATGGAAGCCGCATGGCTGATGATGCAGCAGCCGGAGCCGGATGATTATGTTATTGGTACAGGAGAAACTCATTCGGTTGGAGAGTTTGTTCAAGCGGCTTTTAAACACGCTGGTATTGAAAATTGGAAAAATTATGTTGAAATTGACCCGAAATATTTCAGGCCCACGGAAGTTGAAAATCTTATCGCGGACCCGAAAAAAGCCAAAGAAAAACTCGGTTGGGAAGCGAAAACTAAATTTGACGATTTAGTTAAAATTATGGTAGATTCGGATACAGAATCTTTAAAAATAAAAAATAAGGGGGTATAAAATGAACTTTAAGGAGAAAAAGATTTTAGTTACCGGAGGAGCCGGATTTTTGGGGAGTTTTGTCGTAAAAAAATTATTGGAACGAGGATTGCCAAAAGAAAATATTTTCATACCGCGTTCTAAACAATATGATTTGCGGAACAGAGACGAGTGTTTTTTTGTTACCGAAGGTGAAAATATTGTTATTCATTTGGCGGGGAAAGTCGGAGGTATCGGATTTAATCGTGAAAGACCAGGAGAATTATTTTACGATAATCTGACTATGGGCGTTCAGATGATGGAAGCGGCGCGGCAAAATGGAGTTGAAAAGTTTGTCGCCATAGGCACTATTTGCGCATATCCGAAATTCACCCCGGTCCCTTTTAAGGAAGATGATTTATGGAGCGGGTATCCGGAAGAAACAAACGCGCCTTACGGATTGGCAAAAAAGATGTTGTTGGTTCAGGCGCAGGCGTATCGCCAGCAATACGGATTTAATGCGATTTATCTTTTGCCGGTTAATCTTTATGGCCCGGGAGATAATTTCAGTCCCGAAAGTTCTCATGTGATACCGGCTTTGATAAAAAAAGTCGCTGAAGCAAAAAAAGAAGGCAGGGACTTTATCGATGTCTGGGGCACTGGCAAGGCCACTCGGGAATTTTTGTACGTGGAAGACGCGGCCGAAGGCATTGTATTGGCAACGGAAAAATACAGCGGCGCGGAACCCGTGAATCTCGGTTCGGGAATGGAAATTTCCATCAAGAATTTAGTCGTGTTGGTTTGTAAATTAATGGATTATAAAGGCGAAATTCATTGGGATTCTTCAAAACCCGACGGCCAGCCGCGAAGGATGCTTGATACTTCCAGGGCTGAAAAGGAATTCAGTTTCAAAGCAAAAACCGATTTTGAAACCGGATTGAAAAGGACAATAGAATGGTATTTGAAAAATCAATAAATCAATCCCCCATATAAATTATGTGGGGGATTTTTTATTATAACGCCTCCCGGAGGCGTTAATTTTACGCGCGGGATTTATTGCGGCATAATTCTGGCCAATTTAAAGAGATTTTTTATTTCTTCTATCGCCTTTTCCTTCAGCAGATAGAGGACTAAAAAATAAATTCCGGCGGAAATAATAATGTTTATAATGACGTTTAAACCGAATTTGTTGAAAATAAAACTTGCGGCGCCCATGACAATCCCGGCAAAAATTATTTTTTTGACGTGAATGAATGTTTTAAAATTGTTAATTTTTTTGATCATCCTCCATGCAAGAATATTGCTTATAAATTGTGAAGTTATAGTTGCGATTGCCGAGCCGACGATTCCGTAAATTGGTATTAAAATAGCGTTAAGAGCTATATTGCCGAAAGCGGCAATCATCATATAAACGGCTAATTTTTTTTGTTTCCCGTACGCCAGAATGGAATTGCCTATCAGTGTGCCCGGGAAAATTATGAATATTGTTGTCATAAGTATCTGGAATGAAACAGCGGCCGGCAAATATTCATTGCCGTAAATCAGCGCAATTATTGATTTGCCGAGAATAATGCCCCCGATTGCCATCGGTACGGACATTAAAAATATCGCCGTCATCGCCACTTCCATAAGCTGTTTTATTTTTTCATGGTTTTGTTGGCCTATTAGTCGTGAAATAGTCGGGAAAGTGGCGCCTGCGATGATTGCCGGTAGCGTATAAAGCGCTTGGATGATTTTCTGACCGGCCGAATAAAAACCTATTTCCTGGGCCGTTCTCCACCAGCCGAGCATAAGAATATCGGTGTTTAACATAAAAGCTCCGATGATTCCCGTTAAGGCAATTGGCCAAGCGGAATTTATGATAGGTTTTACCATGTCTTTTTTGAAATGGCTGAATAATTTTTCAAATTCTTTTCTGATGATAAATATTGCCGCAAAGGCGCCTATTCCGGTGGCGATGGCGTAAGAAAAAGTCAGAAGTTTTAAAGAAACCGAAAAATAAAGAACCGTGAATCCCAAAACCGTGATGGAAAGATTCGTTAAAATGTTCGCGAAAGCTTCAAGTTCCATTTTTTCGCGGGCTCTGAAAATCGATTGGGAAAATTCTCTTAGGCCGTCAAAAATAATTATCATTACCACGAAATAAAGCATGGAAGCGGCGCCCGGGAGTTTTGAAAAATGCGGACCTGCGATCATCACTATCGCCGTCGTTGTCGCGAACAGGAAAATTTTTATCCAGAAAGCCGTTGAAAAATAAACGGATGTTTGTTCCGGCTTTTGCGTTATTTCTTTTGTAAGTATTGTATTGACGCCGATGTCGGAAAAAATCGTGAAAAATCCGGCCAGGCCGAGCAAATAGGAAAAAAGTCCGTAATCAGCCGCGCCTAAAACGCGAGCCGCGTAAATTATTATCACCGCTCTTATTAGTCGGCTTGCGATTTGACTGACGCTCAGCCAAAAAATGTTTTTTGTTATCGTTTGGCGGGTGCTCCTGTTTTGGAAAAGTAGCTCTTTAAATCGTCTTATCATATTGTGGCTGTCATTTTAACGAGATAAATAAATATCTGACGGTTTTAAGAAGTATAAAAAAATCCAAGGCGAAAGAGCGGTTTTTGATGTAATAAATGTCATATCTTAATTTTTCCTTGGCTTCTTCCAATGACGCGCTGGGTTTGTAATTAACTTGCGCCCAGCCGGTAAGTCCGGGTTTGATTATGTGGCGTAAATCGTAATAGGGCAATTGTTTGTAATTTTCCACAAGTTTGCTGGCTTCGGCTCTTGGGCCGATGAAAGAGATGTTTCCTTTTAAAATGTTAAGCAGCTGCGGTATTTCGTCCAGATGCGTGTATCTGATAATTTTTCCGACAGCGGTTATTCTATTGTCGTTTTTAGTTGTGAATGCCGGTCCGGAATGATTCACGACCATGGATCTGAATTTATAAAGCGTGAACAATTTATTATTCAATCCAATGCGTTCCTGTTTGTAAATTACAGGTCCTTTTGAAGCCAGTTTTATTAAAATCGCGATTAAAATCATAAGCGGAGAAAGTATAATTATCAGTAAAATAGACAGAATCGCGTCAATAATTCTTTTTATAAATTCGTATACCGGCCGGTACGGAACTATTTTTTCAATGAACCAGCTTTCTTCAAGTTCTTCAAAAGCGAGTTTTTGGAAAAGATATTCGTAAAATACCGTCGAATCCATGACGGAAATTTTTGACGCCAACAATTTATATATCGTTTTTGCGGTTTCAAAATCTTTTTTGATGCGCGGTTGGATGATAACCGTGTTTATATGATTGTCTAAACAAAGTTTGTTTATATCTTTTATTTCCGAAAAATCTTTGACGTGGCTTATAATATCGTATCCGAGTTGAGGATTATTTTTCAGATAACTTAAAATCTCGTTCGTAGTTGTTGAATCGCCGATTACAAAAATTCGGTTTCGCAATCCGCCGCTTATATACACTTTTGACGCGGTAAATCTCCACCCAAGGTCAAGTAATCCGAATATCGCGGCGAAAAGGAACAGATTTGTTTTTGGCGTAAGCTCGAAAAAGGAAGTAAATAAGTAGAAAAGAGTGATGGAAACAAAGACGTTTACAAAAATTGCGAACAGAAATTTTTGGACAGTCGGATATTTAATCCTGATAAATTCGTTTTCATAAAGGTCGCTCACGTAAAAAACGATTATCCATACTAAAAAAATAACCGAAAACGGATTTATGTGGGCGCTAAAAACCTGCTGAAACTGGTTTGAGCCGTACCGCAAAATCAGGGTTATTATTAAAGAGCCGTAGAGCATTAATATGTCCCCGGCCAATATTATGGATTTTTTGAATAAAGACATTTGGGTATAAAAATTTATACCATACTGCGGCTGTTTAGTTAAGAGCCGGACAATGCCAAGGTTTCGCGGTTTTTTTTGGTTATCCACATTTTGTATATTCGTAAATAATTTATAATGGACTATATAAACCTAGTGAGGAGGCACTCGGTTTTTATTTTTATATGAATAAATTTAATTATTTGAAATTTGTGTTGAGTTTTTTAGCCGTAATTTTAATTGTTTCATTGTTTGTCCCATTTTCTAGTTCGGCAAAATTTTGGAATCAGTTAAAAGAAACGACTTCCAATGTGTTGTCAGCGGTTAAAAGTGTTATTAAGTCTGACAGGGTGGATTTTAAACAAATTGAGCAAATAGATCTAAGCGATGTAGAAAATAAAGTGACAGAGCAAAAAAGTGAAAAGGCGGTGGCAAATTCTAAAGGAAAAAACAGCACAGAGGAAGATATTAAAGAACTTAAAAATGAAATTAAATTACTAAAGAAAGAAATTAGTTCGTTGAAATCTAAAAGCGGTGATAAGTCCGATGATAAAGAAATTACAAGCGAAGCGTCCGAAAATTCGATTGTTAAAAAATCTTCAACAGGCGGCGAGTTAAGTTTTTGTAAATTCAGTACATCGCAGAAACCGCAACATCAAGGAGTTATTATAAATGAAATTGCATGGATGGGTTCAACTAAAAGTACGGCTGACGAGTGGATTGAATTAAAAAATATTTCAAACAGTGATGTTAATTTAATTGATTGGCAGCTTATTTCAAAGGATGGTCAGATAAAAATAAATTTATCTGAATTAAAAAATTCCAATAGCGTCGCCAATTCTTATATTTTATTTGAGCGGACCGATGATAATTCCGTTTTGGGAATCGCGGCCGATCTTATTTACAAAGGCGGCCTTTCAAATACAAGTGAAAAGTTAAGATTATTCGATTCAAGTTGTAATTTAATTGATGAAGTTTCCGCCAGTTCAAACTGGTCTGCGGGAGATAGCGTGTCTAAAAAGACAATGGAAAGAAATACGGACGGGTCTTCGCAAAGTTTATCCAATCAATTTGGCTGGCATACTTCAAGTGTTATTAATGGCACGCCAAAAGCCGCTAATTCCGAGCAACAAATTGTTTATTCCGGAGGCGGAGGAGGCGGCGGTGTTGCTGTGGCTCAAAATAACGTTAGTCCACAAAATACAGCGTCATCTCCGCAATTTTTTGATGTTGCAATAAATGAAATAATGTATAATCCGGACGGAAACGATGATGGCCGCGAGTGGATTGAAATATTCAATAAAAGTTCGTCAACGGTTGATCTGACAGAATGGAAATTTTTTGAAAGCGATACAAATCACGGATTAACGCTTAAAAATGGAAGTAAGAATCTGGAACCGAATTTTTACGCCATAATATCAAATGATTCCGACAAGTTTTCGTTAGAATTTCCCGAATTTTCGGGAACTATTTTTATTAGCTCGTTTTCTTTAAACAATAGTAGTGGAACAATCGCTTTGAAAAACGGGGATTTGAAAATTAATGAAGTGAACTATACTTCATCTACCGGGGCCTATGACAATGGAAAATCGCTGCAATTATTTGACGATGTATGGGAGGAAAGTTCGTCTACGCCTGGCCAGGCAAATAAATTAGATGTCGTTGATAACTGGCTTAACGCCAAATTTTCTTTTTCTCCTGCGTCTCCGCAATTGGGCGAGGATATAATTTTTGACGCGTCTTCTTCAATCGCGAGTAATGGAAATATTGTTTTATATCAATGGGATTTTGGCGATGGCGTTTTAGCTACTTCAACTCAAGCGACAACGACATATTCTTACGCCACTTCAACGGATTATACGGTATGGCTGACCGTTTTTGACAACAACGGCAGCTCAACCGCAAGTTCCACTATTTTAGTTATTTCTGTTTCAACCTCAACTCAAACAGTTAATTATATTTTAATAAGCGAGATTCAGGTAAAAGGAGAGAGCGCCGATGACGAATTTATTGAGCTTTACAACCCAACAGAAAACATCGTTTTTTTAAACGATTATTCCATTCAGTATTTAAGCGGCGTAGCCACCTCAACAGAAAATATTAAAAAGAAAAATTTTGAAAGTAGCGCCCAAATTCCAGTTAAAGGATTTTATTTAATAGTCAATTCTAATGCCACTTCTTCTTTAAAAAATAAAGCTGATATGATTCATTCTAGTTTTGATCTTTCCGGTAGTTCAAGCGGCGCCACGATTTTTTTAGTCAGCACGACAACGCCTATTTTAAGTATTAATGATTCAACGATTATTGATAGTCTATCTTACGGTAGTCCTCAATTAACTGTAGGCGTTGCTAGTTCAACCGTGCCGGATTCTAACAGAAGCCTAGAGCGAAAATCTTTTTTAAATAGCACTTGTGTTTCCGCTCAAAACGACAACGAATTTTTAGGCAATGGCTGTGATACTGACAGCGATAGCGATTTTGAAATTCGAGCGATTTCCAATCCTCAAAATTTTTTAAGTTCGCCGGAACCGAACCAATAAATAAAAATGATTGTAATTCTTCACAATATCCGCAGTTTGCATAATGTCGGTTCAATTTTCCGCACCGCAGACGCGGCCGGAGTTGAAAAAATATATCTTTGCGGCATTACGCCAAAACCAATAGACGAATTGGGCAGGCAAAGGGAACAATTGACCAAGGTGTCATTGGGCGCGGAAAAATATATAAAATGGGAATATGTGAAATCAACCAATCCTTTAATCAGTAAACTTAAAAAAGAGGGGTATAAGATTTTTGCGATTGAGCAGAACAAAAAATCGATTGCGTATTATTCACTAAAAGCTATAAGCTATAAACCAAAAGTTGCTCTGGTGGTGGGAAATGAAGTCAAGGGATTGCCAAAAAGTGTTTTAAACAAGGCGGATAAAATTTTGGAAATCCCAATGTATGGCAAGAAAGAGTCGCTTAATGTTGCCGTGGCTTTTGGAATTGTCGCGTTTCATTTTGCAAATATTTAAAAATTCGGTTAAGATTACTCCATGGAAAATCAAGAAAAAAACTCAAATTGGCTGCTTCCGGCGAGTATTTTAATAGCCGCTTTACTGATAGCCGGTTCGGTTATTTATTCAAACGGGGTTAAAAATTATAAGCCGTCGATTCAGCAGGAAGCTAAATTAAACCAAAACAATCAAATAGAGGAAATTAAACTGACGGAAAACGACGTGATTTTGGGAAACGCGGACGCCAAAGTGACAATCGTGGAGTTCGGCGATTTTCAGTGTCCGTATTGCGCCAAATTTTTTAAGGAAACCGGGCCGTTAATTCGAAAAAATTACGTTGAAACCGGAAAAGCAAAAATGGTTTTTAAACCATTGGCATTTTTAGGGGAAGAATCATCAAATTCGGCATTGGCGGCGCTTTGCGCCAAAGACCAAGGGAAATTCTGGGAATATCATGACGCGCTGTTTAACACGGAATCTGATGAAATGGCAAAAGGAATACAGAGCGAAAATAACGGTAATTTAAATATCAATTTGTTCAAGAAAATCGCGTCTGACCTCAAGATGGACGTTAATCAATTTACTTCCTGTTTTGATTCCAAAAAATACGAAGATGTTTTAAGCGAAAACTCTCGGGCGGCAGAAGCGGCGATGAACGGCCGCGTTTCAACGCCAACTTTATTTGTAAACAGTCAAATGATTCAAGGCGCCCAGCCGTACAGCGTTTTTGAAGCGGCGATAGATACGTTTCTCGTTCAGTAAATTCCAAATTTTTTTTCTTTTGATATAATGATTATTATTAAAAAGGTCGTTTTGAAATTATTTAATTGACATGAAATATTACGATTGGATTAAACTGATTTTGGGGGTTTGGATTTTCGCTTCGCCATGGATACTTGATTTTTCAGGCATCAATTTGGCGTTGTGGAACAATATAATCGTCGGCGTCTTGATGATAATATTTTCTTTACGGCAGATATTTTCCAATAAAACCGAGGCGGAAAATTTAAAATAGTCGATATTAATAAATTAAGTCAATAAAAATTATTATGGCAAAAGTCATTATATATTCAACGCCAACTTGCCCGTATTGCGAGATGGTGAAAGAATACTTTAAAAAGAATAACATTCAATACGAAAATTATGACGTGAGCGCCGATGAGGAAAAAGCGAAAGAAATGATTCAAAAATCCCATCAGATGGGCGTGCCGGTAATTGATATTGACGGAGAAATAATAGTGGGGTTTGACAGGCCCACGATTGATAAGGCGTTAGAGCTCAAATAATGTAAAGTTAAAAAATCAAAGTGTTAAATTTTTTATGTATGACTTAATTATCATCGGCGGAGGGCCGGCTGGGGTGGCAGCGGGCATTTACGCTTCAAGGAAAAAAATAAATACGCTTTTGATTACAAAAGAATTCGGCGGCCAATGGGTGATTTCTGATAAAATTGAAAATTTCATCGGTTTTAAGTCAATCTCCGGCGTTGAATTAGCCAGGGCGTTGGAAGAACATTTAAGGTCTCAAACCGAGCCGATTGAGATAAAAGAGGGCGTTTTTGTCGCCACCATTAAAAAAACAGACGTTGGTTTTGAAGTTGCGACTTCCGACGGGGCCGCATATCAGACCAAAACCATTTTATTCGCTTTGGGCAGCGACCATCGCAAACTTAACGTTCCCGGAGAAAAAGAATACGAGGGCAAAGGAGTTTTTTATTGTTCTACTTGCGACGCGCCTTTGATGAAAAATAAAAAAGTTGCGGTTATCGGTGGCGGCAACAGCGGCTTGGAAGCGGCCATTGACCTTTTGCCTTATGCTTCTGAAATTTATATTTTACAGCGGAGCAATCAGCTTAAAGGAGACGCAATATACCAGGAAAAATTAAAAACTGAACCGAAGGTGAAAATTTTATTTCAATCGTTAACAAAGGAAATTTTTGGCGCCGATTTTGTCAGTGGTATAAAATATACGGATGCGGAAACAAACGAGGAAAAGATTCTTAATGTTGAAGGAATTTTTGTGGCAATCGGATATATGCCTAATACCGCTATTATTAAAGATTTAGTCCGTCTTGACGACAACGGGCATATTATTGTTGACCATAAAACTTTACAGACATCAATGCCCGGGATTTGGGCCGCAGGCGACGCGACTGACGGACTTTATAATCAATTTAACACCGCGATGGGCGACGCCATTAACGCAACGTTAAATATTTACGATTCGTTTAAGTCAGGCATTTAGGTATTGCGTTTTTTTAAATTCTTGCTTACACTACTTATACTAACCAAAGGTTGGTTTTTTATTTGTTTTTAAAGATATGACTAATGAAAATAAAGAATTAAATATCACTGTTGCCGAAGAAATGGCCCAAAATGAAGCCAGCGATGTTGACGTTAATTTACTTAAGGAAATGGCTGAAAAAGGGGTAATGTACGGCCACAAAAAAACCCGAACTCATCCTAAATTCAAGCAATTTATTTTTACCACCAGAAACGGGATGGAAATTATTGATTTGGCTAAAACCGTTAAAGCCGTTGAAAACGCCGCAGATTTCATAAATAAAATCATTTCCGAAAAAAAGACGATTCTTTTAGTGGGTACTCAGCCGTCAAGTTGGCAGGCAATTAAAAAAATGTCCGACCAATTGGGATTTCCGATGATTAAAAATCGTTGGATTGGCGGCCTTATCACCAACTATAAAATTATTTCCCAGCGGTTGGAGTTTTTTAGAAATGGAACGAAAGATATGGAAAAAGGAGAATTTGAGAAATATACTAAAAAAGAGCGGGTGATGATAAGCAAGAAACTCGCCAAATTAAAAATAATGTTTGAGGGTTTGGATAATTTTAACAAGATTCCGGATGCGATTTTTGTAGTTGACACCGTTGTCAGGGATCATATTACCGCGTTTAAAGAAGCTAAAATAGCCAAAATACCGGTGATTGCGATAGTTGACAGCGATGACAATCCTGAGCCGGTTGATTATCCGATTCCCGCTAATGACCATTCCAAGATGTCAATTGAGTGGATTGTAGACAGAATTCTTTCTTTGGTAAAAGCGGCGCCTCAGTCGCCGAACGAGGCCTAAAAATAAAATTTATTTTTTGTTATAATAAAATACTATGGCTAGCGACGTTCAAAATTTAAGGGAGATTACCGGCGCGGGCGTGATGGAATGCAAGCGCGCTCTTGATGAAGCCGGAGGCGATTTGGAAAAAGCTAAATCAATAATTTTTGAACGAGGTTTGACCAAGGCCGAAAAGAAAAGCGGCCGAGTCACCGGAGCCGGACTTTTAGAGACCTACGTTCATAACAACCGCGTTGGCGTACTTTTGGAGTTGAGGTGTGAGACCGATTTTGTGGCGAGAAACGAACTATTCAAAGAATTGGCCCATAATATCGTTATGCATGTCGCGGCAATGAATCCTTCAAATATTGAAGAATTGCTCGCGCAGAATTACGTCAAAAATGAGTCAATTACCATAGATGTTTTGATAAAGGAAGCCATTTCCAAAATCGGCGAGAACATGAAGGTTGAGAAATTTTGCAGATACGAAATATAGAAATCTACTAATAACTAATCTTTTACAAATTTACTAATAATTAATTAATACAAAAATTACTAATGTAAATGTATTGGTATATTTGTATATATTTGTTATTTGTAGATTCAGCGAAGCGTGTATAACTTTGTCATTCAAACTTTAATAATGATTTCCGCGGGCGTGATGATTTATCTTGTGGCTCGCAAAGTGCCGCGAATAATCGATGTGGTTGACGATGGAGCGTTGAATAAGCCGAAAGGATTGGGCGCTAAATTAGACCATTTGTTAAGTTCTTTGCCGCTTGAAAAAATTGATTTTTTTGTCAGTCAGATTTTGGAAAAAATGCTGCGGAAAACCAAATTGTGGGTGATGAAATTAGATAACCAGCTTACTCATCATTTGAACAAGTATAAAAAATTCAAACCGACAAGCGGAACAGAAACCTCGGCCAAGCCGTCGTTGTTTGAAAAAGAAGAATTCGTTTCCGATTCGGAAAAATCGGAAAGCGAAGAAAATAAATAAAGAGGGAAATTCGTTTTGACATTAAAGCAGTTTATTGATTAAATTATAACTGCGATTATTTATTTTTGCGTAGGTGGTAGAGCGGTCAAATACACGAGTCTGTAAAACTCGCGCCCATGTGGCTACGCAGGTTCGAATCCTGCCCTACGCACATTACGCCACCTTAGCTCAGCTGGTAGAGCAACACTTTTGTAAAGTGAAGGTCCGCGGTTCGAATCCGCGAGGTGGCTCGTATTAAAAAGCCAGAGTAGTTCAGTGGCAGAACGCTTTCTTGGTAAGAAAGAGGTCGGGAGTCCGATTCTCCCCTCTGGCTCCAAAAAACACTACAGCAATAAAACACAAGAACATTAAAGCAAATCTCTTGATTTTTTTGGTTTTTAGTGTTAATTTAAGTCATGGCAAAATCAAAATTAAAGGAACAATTAACAAGGATGAGGTGTTCGGTTTGTAAACACGTCAATTATTACACCAAAAAAAACAAGAAAAGCGTTGAGCGGAAACTGGAACTTAAAAAATATTGCAAATGGTGCAGAAAGAGTATTAGTCATAAAGAGGCCAAAAAATAGGGAAATGGGCAATGAAAAATGGGAAAAATCGCGGATTAATCCGCGATTTTTTTGGCTGTTTTTGAAAAATATACAATTACGGTTATTTCAACTATCGCTGAAATAACCGTAATTTGAAAATATAAAATTTTTTGTTTAGAATTAGTTCGTGTAATGGGCGTTTAGGTAAGTGGCATATCTGCGGTTTCCAACCTAGCACCTTTTTATCAATTTGGGAGCTTAGTTAAGTGGTATAATAGCTGTCTCCAAAACAGCGGTCGGAGGTCCGATTCCTCCAGCTCCCGCAAAGCATAAAAGGTGCTAGGCGATTTCCTCAGTGCCCGCAATTCAAATTTATGGCGAATAAAAAATACATATTTGTAGTCGGAGGGGTGATGTCCGGGGTAGGCAAGGGAGTTGCCACCGCTTCAATCGCCAAAATTCTTCAAGCAAAGGGTTTTGAAGTGACCGCCATAAAAATCGACCCTTACGTCAATATTGACGCGGGCACCATGAATCCGACCGAACACGGCGAAACATTTGTTTTGGACGACGGGATGGAATGCGACCAGGACATGGGCAATTACGAAAGATTTTTAGATAAGAATTTGTCCAGTGTCAATTATATGACTACGGGCAGTGTTTATTTGTCTTTAATAAATAAGGAAAGGGGTTTGGAATTTGGCGGTAAATGTGTTGAAGTGGTGCCGCATGTTCCATTAGAAGTGATTCACAGGATAAACAAGGCGGCGGAAAAAGAAAAAGCCGAAATCGTTGTCATTGAAATTGGCGGCACCGTGGGCGAATATCAAAACATTTTGTTTTTGGAAGCAATAAGGATGCTTAAAATTAAAAATCACAACGACGTTGTTTTGGCTTTGGTAAGTTATTTGCCTTTACAGGGTTCGGATACGGAGCTTAAAACCAAGCCGACTCAGTACGCAGTCCGCACTTTGAATTCCGCGGGTTTACAGCCGGACATTATAATTGCGCGCGCAGCCGCGCCTTTAGATAAAAAAAGAAAAGAAAAAATATCTTTTAATTGCAGCGTTGAGGAAGAAGCGGTGATTTCAGCTCCGGATGTTTACAGTATTTATGAGGTTCCGGTTAATTTTGAAAAAGACAAGTTAAGTAAAATTATTTTGAAAAAATTGGATTTGAAGCCTCGAAGCAGAACAAGTTCGCTACGGGGCGCGCCGCGGAAAAGCAACTTGAACGGCTGGCAAAAATTTGTTGACGCCATAAAAATCGTCAAAAAGCCGGTAAAAATAGGGATTGTCGGAAAATATTTTTCAACCGGAAGTTTTGTTTTAGCGGATTCTTATATTTCTGTCATTGAAGCAATTAAGCACGCCGCGTTTTTGCTTCGCAGAAAACCTGAAATTCATTGGATTAACGCGGAGGATTTTGACCCGACAGTCAATTCCGCGAAAAAAATAAAAGAGAATCTTAAAACGCTGAAAAAATACCACGGCGTGATAGTGCCCGGAGGATTCGGTTCAAGGGGGGTGGAGGGGAAGATAAAGGCAATTCAGTATTTAAGGGAAAACAAAATTCCGTTTCTCGGCCTTTGTTACGGCATGCAACTCGCAACAATAGAATTTGCCAGAAATATGGCGAATTTAAAAGGCGCGCACACGACCGAAGTTGACCAAAATCCAAAATATCCGGTGATAGACATTTTGCCGGAGCAAAAGGAGCATATGAAAGACAAAAAATACGGCGCAACCATGCGTTTGGGCGTTTATCCTACTATAATCAAGGCGGATACAATTGCTTACGAGGCCTATAAGAATTCCAATTTTGAAGTGAAAAACGATTTAACCAGAAAAGAATTTAAAGCGCCGGAAAACGATTTGTTGGTTTTTGAAAGGCACAGGCACAGATATGAGGTTAATCCGGAATTCATCTGGAAATTGGAGAAAAAGGGTTTGATATTTTCCGGCATTTCTCCAAACAGCCGGCTTATGGAAATTTTGGAATTGCCGAAAAAAGTTCATCCGTTTTTCGCGGCAACGCAATTTCATCCGGAATTTAAATCTCGGCCTTTGACCGGCCATCCGCTGTTTAACAAATTTATAAAAGCCGCGATTAAAAAATAATTAGCCATTAGTGATTAGTAAATAGGACAATGAAATTTTTGAAAGGTAAAAAAATTCTTTTGGTGGGGCTTGGGAGATTAGGCGGGGGTGTTGCCACCGCCCAATTTTTGGCTGAAAACGGAGCGAAATTGACCGTGACTGATTTAAATTCCGAAAAGGAATTGAAAAATAGTTTGGCGAAGTTAAAAAAATATAAAATCAAATTTGTCTTAGGCGAACATAAGGAAGAGGATTTCAAAAATAACGAAATAATTGTTTTTAACCAGGCGGTGAGCGTTTATAGCAAATGGGTTCAATTTGCCAAAAAGAACAAAAAACAAATTGAAACGGATTTGTCTTTGATGTTGAAAATTTTAGCGAAAGAAAAACCACAAATGGAATATGCCGCCATTACCGGAACGCGCGGGAAAACTACTATAACGGTATGGACACATCATTTTTTAAAACCAGCGTTTATCGGGGGCAATATTCCGGAATTGGCACCGTTGAAAGTTTTAGAAAAATATTTATCAGGAGAAGATATTAAACCGCTGGTTTTGGAAATCCCATCCTATCAGCTTGAATATTGGGAATTGAATAAAAATTTGAAAGCGCCGAAAGTGGCGGTAATCACCAATTTATACATTGATCATTTGAATCGGCACGGCGATATGAAAAATTACGCTTTGGCTAAAGCGATGATTTTTTCCAATCAGACGAAAAACAATTTTTTGATATTAAATTTTGATATAGATAACACGGCGTTTTTGAAGGAAAAACCTAAAAGCGCGGTATTTTATGTTTCTTTAAGCCCATTGCCGGCAGACAAAAACGGACTCTATTTTTCTGAAGATGGAATATTTTTTCAGCAGGATAAAAAAACAGATTTTATCACGACAATAAGCAATTTCAGTCAGCATCAAAAATACAACTTATTAATGGCTTTACTTGCGAGCTATCTTTACGGAAAAAGTTGGGATAAATTAGTTAAAAGAATCTCATCTTTGCCGGAAATAAAATTCAGACAGGAAACTGTTTTAAAAACCAAAAAATTGACCGTGATAAACGATTCGGCTGCTACGAGTCCGGAAGCCACGATTGCTGCGATAGAAAGATTTAAAAATCAAAAGGATAGATTGGCTTTGATAACCGGCGGCACGGACAAAGAGCTTGATTTTAAAGATTTGGCAAAAGAAATAAAAAATAATATTAACGAAGAAAATTTATTTTTACTTAATGGCGGCGCAACTAATAAGCTTATAGAGGCATTTAAAAAACTAAAATATTGGACTGTGCAAAAAATACAATTATTTGAAAGTTTGGAAGATATAATCAAAGAAATTAAAAAACGGAAAAATATAGATTTGATTTTGTTTTCTTCCGGGGCGGCTAGTTTTGAGAAATTTAAAAACGAATTTGATAGAGGTCGGAAATTCAATAAATTAATAAAAGAAAATTTCAAATAAATGGATCAAGAAAAATTTCAAATAGATAACAAAGATAAAGAAAGAAAACAATCCAGTGAAAAAACGCTCGATTTGTCACTTATAGAAGCTTATAAAAAAGTCCACGGAAAAGATCCGGAAGGATTGGAAGAGTGGGAAATGGCCAAAGGAATTTTGGAAGTTCTTGATAATCCGAATTGGGTTTCTGAAGATCTTGCCAAAGAATGCATCTACAAAATCGTGCATGTGGTAAAGTATCCAGATGACGAAGAGAGAACAAAAATTGTTTTGGGAGCTGAATATAGAGCGAAAAATATTTTTCCAGAACTTAAAAATATTAATGAAGTCCATATGGATCAAATCGAGTATGCTTATAATAAATGGAAAGAAGGGAAAAAGTAAAAAGTTTGCGTCAAAAGCAAGCTTTTCCGATTTGATTGAAAACTTTTGATTTACGTGGAAGTATTAAATTATGAACCGCATCTATTTGGACTATGCGGCGACAACGCCGATAAATTATGAAGTTAAAAAGGCCATGGGGCCTTATTTTAGCGAGCGATTTGGCAACCCTAATTCACTTCATTATTTCGGCCAGCAAGCCAGAAGAGCCATAGACGAATCACGAGAAAAAATCGCGAAGTCAATCGGCGCGGATTTCGGAGAAATTATTTTTACCGGTTCGGCCACGGAAGCGAATAATTTGGCGCTGCGCGGCACGATTAAGGCCGTTCAGTTATTTTCTGACGGAACCGCCTGTCCGCTCGCTCCAGCGGCGAGCGGCAGACTTGGCTCTCGCGCCGACGGCTCTGCTTTCGGCAGAGACCAAGCCCGTCGGCACTCCGAGACATTCCGCACGAAAACAACTAAACGGCCTTATAGGATTATAGTTAGTGGAATTGAGCATGAATCAATTTTGGAGACCGCGCGAGACTTGGAACGAGAAGGTGTTGAAGTTATTTATTTAGCGGTTGATAAAAATGGAATCGTTGATTTGAAAAAATTGAAAAATTATTTGAATGACCGTACGATTTTGGTTTCAATAATGTACGCGAATAATGAAATCGGTTCAATTCAGCCGATTAGTGAAATTGGCAAAATAATTTCTGAATTTAAAGGTGGTAATATTTATCC
>JBBUDV010000002.1:0-4771 GCA_038057075.1 Patescibacteria group bacterium | reverse complement strand
AAACCGTCGCATGTTTTAGAGGCATTGGGTTATAAAGAAGAACGGATTAAATCCAGTTTGCGATTTAGTTTTGGAAAATTCACTAAAAAATCAGAACTTGATTTTGCGTTAAAAATCATTAGAATTATACTGAAATAATGGTAATTTTTTCTAAACATATACTAAAACAGTATGAAATTTAGTAATCAATAATACATGAATATAAGTAAAAAAATTATTGTTTTAATTATCAGCGTGGCTCTTGTGGGCGGATTTTTTGGTTCGCTGGCCGCAGCCGATTTCGCCAAAGCGAACATAATTGACCAATTCAAAAATTTTTTAAAGCCGTTGTTTCCGTCGGCTGGGCAAGGAATTTTGATGTCTAAAGAATCCGTCCAAAAGTACGAATCAACCGTTGATTATGAAGACGCGGTGATAAAGGCGGTTGAAAAGGCCTCGCCCGCGGTGGTTTCCATTATTATTTCCAAAAACGTTCCTATTATTGAACAATGTCCTTACAATCCTTTTTCCGGTTTGCCGGAAGAATTTCAACAATTTTTCGGCGGAGGAATCCAGCTTTATCAGCAGTGTCAGAAAGGAACGAAAATTCAGGAAGTCGGCGGCGGCTCCGGATTTATAATTTCTAATGACGGTTTGATTATGACCAATAAGCATGTGGTTTACGATAAAGACGCTTTGTACACGGTTTTGACCAATGACGGCAAAAAATACGACGCGAAGGTCTTGGCGCAGTCGCCGGCTCTGGATTTGGCAGTGGTTAAAATAAAAGCCGAGAATCTTCCCATTATTTCTTTGGGCGATTCCGAAGGTTTGAGATTGGGGCAAACAACAATCGCCATAGGAAACGCGTTGGGCGAATTCAGAAATACCGTTTCAGTGGGGGTTGTTTCGGGACTTGCCAGAACGATTATTGCTTCGGGCGGCGATATGGTTGAAACAATAGAAGGAGTCATTCAGACAAGCGCGGCAATCAATCCGGGAAATTCCGGCGGCCCGCTTTTGAATTTGAAAGGCGAAGTTATCGGAATCAATGTCGCCACGGTGTCCGGCGCGCAAAATGTCAGTTTCGCGATTCCCGTTAATCAGGCGAAAAAAGCCATTGAATCCGTCAAAAAAACCGGTAAAATTATTTCGCCGTATTTAGGAGTCAGGTATATTTTGATTTCTTCTGAATTAGCCAAAAAAGAAAAATTGTCGGTTGATTCGGGCGCTTTAATAAGGGGCGGAAGCGACGGTCCGGCAATCGTTAAAAATTCGCCCGCGGCTAAAGCCGGAATTCAGGCAAAGGACGTTATTTTAGAAATCAACGGGAAGAAAATCAGTCAGGAACATTCGTTGGCGGCTTTAATACAAGAATACAGCGTCGGCGATGTTATAACTTTGAAGATTTTAAGGGATGGCAAAGAAACGGAAATAAAAGTAACATTAGAAGAAAGACCTTAAATCGCTACAAAATATGAATAATTTTAATCGTTTTACAATTAAAGCCCAAGAGGCGTTGCAGAACGCTCAAGATTTGGCGGGAAAAGAAAATCACGGAGAACTTAAGGCCTTGCATCTTTTGTCCGCGCTCGTTGACGACGAAAATACTTTAGTGAGGCCGCTTTTGGCAAAAGCCGGAGTCAATATTGAATCGTTAAGAGAGAATATTTTAGCGGAACTTAAAAAAGAGCCGAAGATTTTGGCAAGCGGAATTACTTCTCAACTCTATCTTTCCCAGGAAGTGATGTCTATTTTGGATAAATCCGGAAAAATCGCAGGGCAGCAGAAAGATGAATTTATTTCATGCGAACATTTACTTTTGGCGATTTTAGAAAACGAACATTCCAAAGCGGCGCGGCTTTTATCAGAATACGGATTAAGAAAAGAAATTGCCTTGAGAATCTTGGCTCAACTTCGAGGTTCAATGCGGATAACCGACGAGACGCCTGAAACAAAATTTCAGGTTTTGGAAAAATACGCGATTAATCTGACTGACATGGCAAAACAAGGAAAACTTGACCCGGTCATCGGCAGAGACGAGGAACTTAGACGCATAATCCAGGTTTTGAACCGCAGAACTAAAAATAATCCCGTTCTTATCGGAGAATCGGGCGTGGGTAAAACCGCGGTGGTTGAGGGTTTAGCTCAAAGAATTATTTCCGGCGATGTGCCTGAACCGTTGAAAGGCAAAGAAATAGTCATGCTTGATTTGGGTTCTTTGATTGCGGGCACAAAGTTTCGCGGCGAATTTGAAGACCGCTTAAAGGCCTTTATAAGAGAAGTTCAGAATTCTCAAGGCAGAATAATTTTGTTTATTGACGAGATTCACATGATTGTGGGAGCCGGCGCCGCCGAAGGCGCGATTGACGCTTCTAATTTATTAAAGCCGCCTTTAGCCCGAGGCGAACTTCACGCCATCGGCGCCACCACTATTTCCGAATACCAGCGTTACATTGAAAAAGACGCGGCTTTGGAACGCAGATTTCAGCCGATTATGGTTGAAGAGCCGACTATTGAAGATAGCGCCGCTATTCTGCGGGGGCTTAAGGAAAAATATGAGCTTCATCATGGCATTAGAATCAGCGACGAAGCGATAGTGGCCGCCGTTAATTTGTCGGCGCGTTACATTACTGACAGATTTTTACCGGATAAAGCGATTGATCTCATTGACGAGGCGGCTTCGGCAAGGCGTCTGGAAACCGAAAGTTTGCCAAAAGAAATTGATAAAATCAGGCACGAAATTTTGAAATTGGAAATTGAAAAATCGGCTTTGATAGGCGAGCATGGAGAAAAGTCAAAAGAAAGATTAAAAACCATAGAAAAAGAATTGGCGAAATTAAAAGAAAAGAACGACGGATTGTCGGCTAAGTGGCACGCGGAAAAAATGACTTTTGAACAATTTCACAATCTTCAGAAGAGAATTGAAGAATTAAAACGTCAAGCTGAATTGGCGGAACGAGAAGGAAATTTGGAAAAAGTCGCGAAAATTTTTTACGGCGAATTGCCGCAAGCGGAAAAAGAATTAAAAGCGTTTGAAAAAAAATACATCGGCGGG
Organism: Patescibacteria group bacterium; assembly: GCA_038057075.1. Taxonomy (GTDB): domain Bacteria; phylum Patescibacteriota; class Minisyncoccia; order UBA6257; family UBA9933; genus DAHWFZ01. Next base: position 1,734 of record JBBUDV010000002.1, on the reverse strand, counting down.
AAAACGAAATCCGCCAATGGCGGAAAAAAAGGCGAAGCCGACGGCAAATTTCTTAAAGAAGCGGTTGATGAGGAAGATATCGCTGAGGTTGTTTCAAAATGGACGGGGATTCCGGTTTCAAAAATGTTGGAAGCCGAAACGCAAAAATTAGCCAGTATTGAACAAGAACTTTCAAGTAGGGTTGTCGGACAGGGAGAAGCGATAAAAGCGGTGGCCAACGCTTTGCGCAGGGCTCGGACGGGATTGTCCGACCCGAACAGGCCTCTCGGCAGTTTTATGTTTTTGGGTCCTACCGGGGTGGGAAAAACCGAGCTGGCCAAGGCTTTGGCGGAGTTTATGTTTAACGATGAAAAAGCGTTGGTGAGGATTGATATGTCCGAATACATGGAAAGGCATTCGGTTGCTCGGCTAATTGGTTCGCCTCCGGGTTATGTCGGCTATGAGGAAGGCGGAAAATTGACTGAGACAATCAGGCACAGGCCTTACAGTTTGGTTCTTTTTGATGAAATTGAAAAAGCGCACCCTGATGTGTTTAATATTCTGCTTCAGGTTTTTGACAACGGACGACTCACGGACAGCAAGGGGAAGTCGGTTAATTTCAGAAATTCAATAATCATTCTCACTTCAAACGTGGGCAGTGAATATTTCAAGGAAATGTCAAAAATCGGATTTGAAATGCCGTCAGACAAAGAAGAAGCGGAATTGAGCGATAAATCAAAGATGTTCAAGGAGCGGGTGACAGAGTCATTAAAAAAAACCTTCAGGCCGGAATTTTTGAATCGTTTGGACGATATCGTCATATTTAATTCGCTGACTAAAAAAGAAATTGAAAAGATTGTTGAAATTCAATTGGAGCAATTGAAGGAAAAATTAAAAGACAGAAATTTGAACATAATTATAGACAGTTCGGCCAAGAAACATATCGTTGAGACGGGTTTTGACCCGGATTTCGGAGCCAGACCGATAAAGAGGATGATTCAAAAAGCGATTTTAGACAAATTGGCCGACAGAATAATCAAGGGCGATTTCACGCATGCTAAAAAAATTAAAATCAGTTTCAAAGATTCACGCATTGACATTGTGGCCGCCGCTTCTTAAAGCCGCGGTCTTGGCCGTCTTGTTGATTTTGATAAATCAACAAGACGGGATTTTTTGGCCTTTGGTTTTTATTTTCAGCGCTTTTTATTTTTATCTTCGGCCCAACGCGGAACGGAGAAAAATTTTCAATTCTTTTTTAATAATAACGTTTTATTCTTTGGCGATAATGGAGTATTTATCTTCCGGCGCGGCAACGGTTTGGATGGCGGTTCTTTTCGGCGTTTTTTTCTTTTTGCTCTTGGGTATTAAGGAGTTTGTATTCGTTAAAAAAGAAAACGCGTTTAATTTTTTGTCCGGATTCCTTTATTTTTTAATAAGTATTGTTTTTTTTAGCGCTGACAAATTAACAGGGTTTAGTTTTTTCTTTTATTTTGCGCTGACTTTTTTTGTTTATTACAAATTGTTTAAAGAACTATTTGATTTTTCTTATCCCGATTTTCCCAAAACCAAAAAGACATTGATTGTCGCCGGTTCCGCTTTAATAATAATGGAGTTGGCGAGCGCGATTTCTCTTTTGCCGCTTGGATTTTTAAACGCCAGCGCGCTGATTCTGCTTTTTATTTTCATTTTAGAGGATTTGATTTTTTATCACATAAAAGGCGGTTTGAGCAGGGAAACGATTTTAAATAACGCGAC
>JBBUDV010000001.1:0-41001 GCA_038057075.1 Patescibacteria group bacterium | reverse complement strand
GGGCTCCGAGTCCTTGTAGGCATATGGTTTCAGGTTCTATTTCAACGGCCTAACCGGCCTGCTTTTCACCTTTCCCTCACGGTACTTGTTCACTATCGATCTAAAGAAGTATTTAGCCTTACCGGATAGTTCCGGCTGTTTCCTCCGAAGCTTTCATTCATCGAAGTACTCAAGATTAGAAAAAATTGGTTGCTTCGTTTTCGCCTACGGGATTATCACCCTCTTTGATAGACCTTCCCAGGTCTTTCGGCTAACAAAACAATTTGTAACCAATCTCTCGTTTAACCAACAACAAACAATAAACGACAAACGACAAAGTCGTGAATCATAAATCGTCGGTCGTAAGTTAAAAGAGAAAATTTCTATCTTACTACCCCCAACTCGCGCTCCGCGCGAGTAACTTACAACTTACAACCAACGACTAAAGACAATAATTAAAAATTTTGTCGTAAGTCATAAGTCGTTTGTCGTCAGTTACTTGTGCGAAGCACAAAGTGGGTTTGGGCTCTTCCCTTTTCGCTCGCCGCTACTGGGGGAATAAACGATTGTTCTATTTTCTTCCGCTTACTGAGATGTTTCACTTCAGCGGATACGCTCTCTAATTTTTATTAGAGTAATATCGGTTTACGATATTGGGTTTCCCCATTCGGAAATCCCCGGATCAAAGGTTGCTACACACCTCCCCGAGGCTTATCGCAGTTACGCCACGTCCTTCTTCGCCTTCTTTAGTCTAGGCATCCTCCATACGCCCTTATTTGTATCCTCTTCTCCAATATTTAAATCGGAGATATTTTGGGACGAAATTTTACCCAAAAAATGAAATTCTTGCTCTTCAATAAAATCAAGATAACATTTGAAATTATTGAAGTTATTCAATTATTAAAGAAGGTCGTTTTCGGAATTTCTCGCGATTCAGAACTAAAAATCCGCCTTTCGGCGGACAAATTCGACACCAGAAAAGTTGCCGATTTTTATCCGCGTTTTCCTTTCTTTGTGTTTCTTACCATGTTTAAAAGTATATATATTTGAAAATACAAGTCAAGAGGGAAAATGGGGATAAATTGACTTACTACTTTTTAGATGCCTGTATAACCAAAAAACCAGCGCAACGATTATTGCCGCCAAAATCAAGTAATCAAATTTTCTGAAATAAATTGAAACCATAGCCCAGTTTTCACCCAGAACAAATCCGATTTTGGTCAAAATAAAGCACCAGATTAAGGAACCAAAAAATGAAAATGGTAAAAACAGTTTAAGCGGCATTTTTGCAAGTCCGGCGGGAAAAGAAATAAAGGTGCTGATAACCGGGACCATTCTTCCAAAAAATACGGAGATGCTTCCATATTTTTCAAACCATCTTTCCGCAAGCCCCAAATTTTTATCGCTGATTAAGATTTTTACGATTTTATACTTTTCGCGTAATCCGTTTTTAATAAAAAATTTAGCTAATTTATATGACAAAAACGAACCGCCTAAATTGCCAAAAGCGCCCACAAAAACAACTGCCCAAAAATTAAATATACCTCGTGACGCCAAAAATCCGGAAAACGGCATAGTAATTTCCGAAGGAACAGGAATGTTAAAACTTTGAAAAAGCATCAGCACAAAAACGCCGGCATATCCGGCTTTCCCGATAATAAACAAAATAAAACTGGATATTGTTCCTAAAATGGTGGAAATCATTTATAAATGAATTGTGAGGTGTGAATAATGAATAGCGAAATTTATAATTCTCGCTCTTTTAAACTTTAATATTCTTAATTCTTAATTCGTTATTCTATCTAAGAATCTTCGCCGCTACTTCCGGGTCAACAACTGTCACTTCAATTCCCGTGCCGAGTTCCACCCCTGCGGAAGTGCTGAATTTCGGAAGAATTTCAATGTGCCAATGATAATGCTTATATTTCCCGTTATTATCCAACGGCGCGGTATGGATAAAAAAATTATAATCAGGGTCGCTCAATTTTTTTTCAATTTTTAAAAGAGCTTTCTGAAGGGCTTCAACGACGTATTTCATAACATCGTCCGGGGTTTTTTCAAAATATGAAAATTGTTTTTTGGGAAAAATCCTAAGTTCAAACGGTTCCCTGGCCACGAAAGGCGCAAAAACCACCGCCTCTTTATTTTCATAAACAATTCTTTTCTTTTCTTTTAATTCGTATCTCATCATTTCGCAATGAACGCAGGTTTTATGTTTTTTTGCATATTCGGCGCTGCCGCGCAGAGAACGGCCCACATCCGGCGGAATTATAGGCAAAGAAATTATCTGATAATGCGGGTGAAAAATAGAAGCGCCGGCTTTAGGTCCCCAATTATGAAAAATAAAAACGTATTTCAGACATTTATCTTTGGAAAGCTGCAAATATCTTTGTTTAAAGGCCTTGAAAACCAAATTTGCCGTTTTTCCGTCCAAATGGGCGAAATTTTTATAGTGGTCTTTAGTAATAACAACATCATGATGACCCGCGCCTTCTTTAACGGAGAAAGGGCCACGTTTAGCTTCTCGCACACAAACATTTTCTTCATGAGAAACAATTGGGAACTTGTTTTGAATCACTTGAATCGTCCAATTTTCCAAATTAGGATAAACCACGGAAGGATTAGTGTGGCCAGTTTCCTGCGGATTTTCAAACGGGCAACCTTTTTTGGAAACTATTTTACGTTTTGTTTTCTCTTTAAACTGATTCTGGCGCTTAAACCTTTTTGGAGATATAATCACCCAATCGCCAGAGACCAAATCTTGTCTAAATTCGGAATTAAGATTCATAATAATTAACTTACAACCACAACTTACGACTTATAACAGTCGTTAGTTGTCAGTTGTTAGTTGTTAGTTAATCTATTCTTATAATACCATTGAAATACATCATTTGCCACGGGAACCGCGTTCAAACTTCCTTCGCGGGCGTTCTCAATAAGAACCAAAATCGCCAAAGGCGAAACGCCGTCTTTTTCAACCGGACCATAACCGACAAAAAAAGCGTTGACTTTAGTGTTCATTTCTATTTGAGCGCTTCCCGTTTTAGCCGCAACTTTAAACGGCAAGCCATTCAACATATATGCGGTGCCATAGGGCTTCTGAACCACATCAAGCATGCCTTTTTGAACCTCTTTAATCGCGTCTATGAATTGCGAATTATCAAAAAGTATTTTTGGCTGCGCTTCTTTTGTTAAATTGCCGTTTTTATCAATAATTTTTTGGACGATACGAAATTCAAATGCCTTGCCGTTATTGGCGATTGCGGAAATATAATTAATAAGTTCCAATGGCGTTATCATTAAATCCCCCTGGCCGATGCCGTTATTATAAGTATCGCCCAAACGCCATGGGACTCCGGTTCGTTTTTCTTTTTCCTCAATGTCGGGAAGAAATCCGCTTTTTTCTCCGGGTAAATCAATGTTTGTTTTTTTATCCAAACCGAATTTTTTCCAATAATCCCTCAAACGCCCAATTCCCAATCCTTTAAAGTCGCCGTAGCCGCCACTAACCTCATAAAAATAAACATTGCTGGAACGGGCAATGGCTGAGTAAAGATTGACCCAGCCCTGCGGACGCCAATCTAAAAATCTTGAAGGGCGTTCCGGGTCGTAAGGATTAGGAACATCCAAATATCCGGGCGAATAAATTTCTTTTTTCGTATCAACGACTTTTTCAACTAAAGCGGCAACCGCAACCAACGGTTTTATTGTGGAGCCGGGATTGTAAACGCCACTCGTCACTCTGTTAAACAACGGCTTTGAAGGGTCAGACAACAAATCAGACGATATTTTATTATTATCAAAACTAGGCAAACTTATTAAAGAAAGCACCTCGCCGTTTTGAGGGTTAACGGCTATCCCTACTCCGCCGACTCGGCCAATACCTTCAAGTTGGCTTTTTAAACGCCGATAAAAATAATCCTGAAATTCTGAATCAATGGTTAAATACAAGTCATTGCCACGGCTTTGGATGGCTGATGTTTTTTGATCCACTGTTTCGTTTTTGGCGTTTCTAAAATCAATAATTTCGCCGTTTTCCCCGCGAAGTTCCTTGTTATAATAAAGTTCCAAACCGGCTTTACCTACCAAATCATTTAAAAGCAAATCACTGTCGGATCCCAAATCTTCTTTTGAAGCAACGCCGACATACCCCAAAACATGACTTAAAATTCCTGTTTTTTCGTATTCTCTGGCAAAGTCCTTTTCAATTTTAATGTCCTTAAAATCCAAATTTTTTATCTTGGCGACTTGTTCAACGGTCAAATTACGCGCCAAAACCATAGAATTTTGTTTTTCCAAATCAACTTTTCTCAACCAATCATTAATTTGGTCAAGCGGTAAATTTAAAATTTCTCCCATTTGTTCCAATTCTTCTCTTTGTTCATTTTGATTTTTTTTAAAAAAACCGGCGAGTTTCAAAGTCGCTTTAAATGACGGAATGTTTTTAACAAGTAATTTGTTAAAACGGTCAAAAAACAAGCCTCGCTCGGCTGGAATATACGTGACATCGCTGATATTGGCCAAGGCCCGATTTTTGTAAAAATCCCCGTATCTGATTCCTAAAAATCCAACCCTGATAAAGACCAAAATTCCTATAAAAACGGAAAAAAAGACGACTAAATTAAAAACCCGTTCGGACAAAGGCAATTCCAAAGAATCAAAACTTTTTGATAAATCGTCCAAAACGGCTTCTTCTAAAAAAAGTTCCGGTTTCTTCATATTTATTAATTATATTCTTACAATTTGGCATTTGGGGCAATAATGCGCCGACCTGCTTTTGATTTTTATCCTTTTTATAATGCCATTCCCGCGCGGGCATTTTTCGCCTTCTTTTCTGTAAACGTAACGCTGCTCGGCATAAAATCCGGATTTTCCAGCGGTATCGCGAAAATCACTAATTGAGGTACCGCGAAGTTTAACGGCTTTTTTTAAAATAGTTTTAATCGCCTCATAAATATTCTTTAACTCATTAATATTTAAATCATTTGCGCGTCTCAACGGATGAATTTTTGCAAACCACAAAATTTCATCCGAATATATATTGCCGATGCCCGCAATCAAATTTTGGTCCATCAAAACCTCTTTTATATTTTTTTTCTGCGCTTTGGCGATGTCTTTAAATTTTTCCAACGTGAAATTTTTATCCAGCGCGTCAGGCCCGAGTTTTTCCAATCCGGAAAGTGATATAACCTCTTTTTCCGGGCCAAAGACAATTTTTGCGAATTTCCGCAAATCGGAAAGAGCTAATTGCCAACCATTATCTAAATAAAAAATAATGTGTATATACTTGTTAACTTTTTCTTCAAGCGATCCTTTTACTAAAGATTCCACTTTGCGATTAGCGATTTGCCATTTACCGTATAATAAATGTCCTGTCATTTTTTGGTGGATTAGTAATAGATAGTCGTTGGTCGTTGGTTGTTGGTCGTCAGTCAAATATATAAGTATATTTTTACCGAGGCGTTTTATCTTAACGATTTTTAAGCCCTTGATTTGATTTTTCAACTCCAAAGCTTTAGGTTTTTTAATGATTTTTGGCGCGTCAAACCACACGCCAATTATTTTGCGCCCCATTATTTTTTTACTCAAATCATCAACGATTGTTTGGACTTCGGGGAGTTCCGGCATGCCGATGTTGTAATTATTTTAGAGGCTCAATGCCGAATAAAATAATTATACAACATCGAGCACCCAGCACCTTTTGCCGCAATAATTATTGATTTATCACGATTTAAAGACGAAGTCGCCTTACGGCTCCAATTTATATTATAACCCAATTATTTCAACAAAAGGTGCTGGGTAAGGTTTGGCAGCCAATCACGCTTCGTCCGCCTAAGGCGGACTTGCGCTCTTGGGCCAAGCCCTTACTCTTCTCCAAACGCCGCTTCTGTCGGAGGAACAAGTTTAAGGTCAATAGGCACAGTGAAATAAAATACGCTGCCGCGATTTAATTGGGATTCGGCCCATATTTCTCCGCCGTGCCTTTTAATAATGTTTTTAGAGATATAAAGTCCCAGGCCGGTGCCTCCGGTAATTATTTTTTTAGCGTTGTCGGCTCTGAAAAATTTAGTGAACAACTTTTTTACATCTTCAGGAGGAATGCCGATGCCTGTGTCTTTTACGCTGATTTGAATATAGGGTTGGCCTTCCAATTTTTGTATTTCAACCACAACCTCGCCGTTTTCAATGTTATATTTTATGGCGTTCGTAATCAAATTGGAAAAAGCGATGGATAATTTTTGCGGGTCCGCGAAAACCATAATTGAGGCCTCCTCCGGCTTTTTAAAATAAATTTTAATTTTCGATTCTTTTGCCAAAGCCATAACGCTGGCCATTATCTCTTCCGCAAATGAAATTAAATTGATATTTTCAAATTTATAACCGAAACGACCTTCCTCAATCTGGGAAACGTCAAGCAAGTCGTTAACTGTTTTAAGCACGCCGCCGGCGCCCAAAAGACCCATATTAATCAATTCCTTCTGGCTGTCGGTCAAAGTTTCCCTTGCCAGCGATTCAAAAATCCAATTAAGAGAAGTTAAAGGGGTTCTCAACTGATGAGCCGCCACCTCAATAAATTCGCTTTTGGATTTTAAAATTTCTATTTCCCGAGTGCGGTCATGGATAATTTTAACAAATCCGAGCAATTGGCCGTTAGGGTCAATGATTTTATCGGTGGTAACCCGAAGATTCAATTCCGGTTGCTTAAAAGTAAAGTCGGCAATTTGCGGAAACATTCCTTGTTCTGAACGCCTGACCACAAGCGCAGCCAAAGACGGATATAAAATCTGGCCAAGTACCGAAAAATTAATGTCTTTGGCTTTTTCCGGAGTGAAATTTTGATTGATTACCCTGTCTGCCGAAATATTTAAAATTCGTTCCGCGGCGCGGTTAAAAATCAAAATGCGGAAATCCTGGTCGTAAGCGATAATGCCGTCAAAAAGATTGTAAACAATGCTTCGCATTTCATTGCGCTCAAGCTTTATTTCCAAATTAAGCCGCGCCAAACGAAGATTATTAACCAAAATAATAATACCCAAAGTAAAAAAAATTCCCACGTTTATCAATACCCATGACTTTGGAAGATATAAAATATCAATTATTAAAATCAAAATAGCTAAAGGCAAAAAATACCAAAACAGCCGCATTTCGGGCAGCTGCATATAGAGAACGGCTTTTTTGAAAAAATTACTCATTGTTTTTGGCTGGGGTTTTGGTTCTTCGGTTTATTCCACTGGTCCCAATTGGTCTTTTTTTGCTGTTCAATCTTCTGTTCCAATTTTCCTTTATACATTTCCTCCGCTTTGGTCGAAATGCCTTTTGCCTGCTTTTGTTCAATATTTTTTTCCAATCGTTCTTTTCTAAGTTCGGTCAAATATTTTCTGGAATCGCTTACGGGTTTCTGCGTTGGTTTTGGTTTAAATCTGTCAAACATATTATTTTACTTCCAAACTGTAAAGTTTGTTGTCATAACGATTAATGAATAATAATTGACCATTAAAAACCGAGAGATTGGCCGCGTCAATTATCGGTTCATCGGCGTCAAATAAAGGATAGAATTGGTTTTGGGCAAAGTCAATTAAATAAACGGAATCCTGAAAATAAACCGCGCGCTTCAAGTAATCGTCGGGAAAAATCAGACGCGAAAAAACGTCTTGGTCCCGCGGGATGGCGCAATAAATTTGCGCCGGACTGGCGATAAAACATTTATTAGGTAAGGTTTTAAACTGGAAAACGCCCCGAATATTCCCTTTATTGTCAATGAAATCCAAAGTATAATCTCTGCCGCTGGAAAAAAACCGAACAGCGGTTTCTCCCAATTTAGCCCAATTAACCATCAATCCGTTTGCCGACATTAAACGGGAAAGTATTTTTGTCTTGACGTCAACCTGCCAAATTTCCGAATTGTAATCAATGGATGACTTGGAAATAAGCAATATTTTGTTCAATTCCAGCCATTTTAAATCAAAATCAATTTGGTTTATAGAAAGTATCTTGGACGGTTTCTTTTTTGGGGCGTTGATTTCTTGAGTCATAAGAGCGGCGTTTTTTTGTCCGTTGCTCGTCAGGTAGACAACCTGTTTTCCGTCAGGCGACAAATCCGCCGACGCTATCTCTAAAATCGGCTTCAGCCAAACGTTCCGCGAACTGTCAAAAAGGTCAAATCTCAAATTGTCGCCGCTCCCCGATTTTATTAAGACCATTTTGCCGTCATTAGACGCTTTTATTTCCCGCAAAGCGCCTATCTGGAGATCACTTATAATTTCTTCTTCATTTCCGTTGATTTTAAAAATATTCCCGTTGGCCGTAATGTAAAAAATCAGATTAGTGGAAGTTGCGGCTGTTGACGTTGCGTTCATAACCCAATAATCAATCGCGGCGTTTTTGCTGACAACAACCAACTTATTAGTTGCTCCGACAGCCGGCGCAGACGCCTGAATTCCGCCTTCATTGATAAAAGGAGTGGAGACCGCGGGAATTGTTTGTTGCCGCGATTTCTGCCATGCGAAATAAATACCCAGACCAAGAGCTAAAATCCCGATTATAACGCTTATTATAATAACGCTTTTTTTCATTTAAATTTTTAGTTCTATTGTTTTATTTGGTGAATTTTTATTTAAATAGAACACATTTACTATTAGCCGCAGAACAATTTTTTTGACAATCACCTACGCTGCCATAAATACCAAACTGCACTTTTTGCGTTGTCTCACAATAATAATTTTGAAGGGCTGGATTTTGAATACATTGTTTATCAACTCCAGAACATTCGTTTTGACAATTGCCTGCGCTGCCATAACCACGAGCCCCTGGAACTTTTATAGTCGTCTCGCAAGTATAAGTGGAAGTAATAGTAGAAGTAACAGTAGAAGTAACAAAAGGATTTTTAGGAGTTGTTACCTTTATTGTCGGCGTAATCATTTTTTCAATATTCCCGATATCCACCAGTTTGGGATTGATTGTTTCTAAAATCAGATAGGAGCCGAACAAAAGAGCGATGCCGCTGACGGCTCCGATAATCCAGGCGTTGGCCTCCTGGACCTGAGATGGATTGCCCGCCGAAGTGATTCTTAAAATCGCTCCGTAAACAATGGCGCCAAAAGCCACAATACCGACCGCTCCAAGAGCGTATTTGTAAATATTAATCACCAATTCGGCGGGATTTCCCCCAAAACCTTTCAAATAAGTCGGGGTATAATTTGCGGTTTGAGCGGCTCCGGCAAAATCAGCGGCAATAAAAAGAAACGCCGTTAAAATTTCGCAAAGCAGAATAGTTAAAAAAAAATTTGATGACTTTTTAAACATTTTTTTAAGGTTATTTTGTTTCAAGTTTAACTGATTTTCTCGCCGTTTCTAAATTTGCGTTTTGAACCTGAATTTCCAAATTTATTTTTGTGGTCGGAAGAGTCGCGGGGTCAATGCTTAGATTCAGAAACGGAGAATTATCGCCGACTTCCGCGCCGTCCATCAGCCATTGGAACGATAAACCGGCTATTGAATTGAAGAAAAAAGGCCAAGCAATAAATTTACTTTCTTTACCCACTCTTTGGTCATAATTAGGGACTTCAATTGTTAATTCCGGCGATTTCACGGGAATAAGGATAATTTTATCCAGCGACTGGCCGTGATAATTTGGAATGGAAATATGAACTTCAACGTCATTTCCGTCATAAACGCTTGTATTAGCGAAAGAGAATGTTTTTATGCCAAAACCATTGTCTTCGTTTATTCTTAAATCGTCATTAACATACCATCTCACTCTGCAAGGATGCGCTTTATTATCATTTTTCTTATTTTCGCATGTCGGACTTAAAAGGTCCGCAACCCTGCCGTTATCAATTAAATCAAAACGAACGCTGATTCTTGCGCCGTTGGTCGGAAAGATTTTACCGACATACCAAACAGGGACATAATTTTGCGTCTGCCAGCTGACCATAAATTCCGGCGCGGTCTGGGCGTGAACAGGAGTAAATAGTAAATAGTAAATAGTAAATAGTAAGCTGAAAAATATCAGAATTTTAAATTGTAATTTTATATCAAATAATCTGGTCATAATTTACATCTTATTCGTATATTAGCGATTATTCATTAATTTTATACTAATTTTCTTTATTTACCTACTGTTTTTGCAACAGTTTCCGGATGATTAATTTTGTGAATTGAAATCAACAAGGCAGTCGTACGAATTGGCAGCCAATTCAAAAACGGTATCAATTCCACAACATTTCCGATTAACGACGGACCTTGTTTTTTAAAACTGAATTCCCCTCCTTTAAAAAACAGCCATAATTGAAGCGGAAATCCTATAACCCAGCCCAAAACAATGATATCCAGCAATTCACTCAATAAAGACAACATTGTCATAATAATTATTTCAGGCAATGAAATTTTTGGCTGTTCATCCATATTCGGTGATTTTACTCCTTCTCCATCTCCAACAGCTGTTCCGGACTGGTGGTTATAACCCTGTCTTCAAAATACGAAGCGATAACCTTTATGGCCACATGCTTCAAACCCGCCAGAAAAATTCCTTCCCCCACTCTCGCTTCCAAAAGAATATTTTTTTCCGTTTCGCTCAAACTGAAGGTCTTGGCGACCATTTCGATGGTGGCAGGCGCTTGCTTCAATAAAAGCTGAAGAGAAGAATTGGTAATAATCGGATGGCCGTACTGGGAATTGATGAAGTCCTCAACGTTCTGCGTAATTGTTGTGACTCCAAGATAATATTTGCGGCATCTTTTGACTAAACCAAACAAAAATGAAGCGCTGTCCGGATATTTCATCATCCACCATGCCTCATCAATAATTAAAATCCTTTTTTTAAGTTCGGCTCTGACAAGATTCCAGATAAAATTCAAAACCGTATACATGGCGATTGGACGAAGTTCTTCTTCCAAATCACGGATTGAAAACACAACCAAACGATTACTGACGTCAACGTTTGTTTTTCTGTTGACGAAACCGTCGTAAGTGCCTTCGGTAAATTTGTAAAGCCGGGACGCCATATTTTTCCCGCCTTCCATGTTGTCCAGAACGGTCTGCAAATCCTTCAGAAGCGGCGCTTCCATTTTGGAAAAATCTTTGACATCCGCCGTGATGCCGCGCGAAGCGTAGGTCTCGGTTATGGCGCGGTCCAAAAGCGAATCCTCTTCGGACGTAACCTGCCCTCCCAACATAAGTTTCATCAACCCGGTAACGTTTAAAATATGCGACTTAAAAACATCTGACGGCTCCTCGCCTTTGGGCACGACGGGAATATCCAGAGGATTAATGGTTGTCTTTGAAGTTAAAGATATTTTAATCACACTGCCTCCGACGGAATCGGCCAATTTTTGATATTCGTTTTCAGGGTCAATCACCATAACATCAAGTCCCATCATAAGTGAACGCAAAATTTCCAATTTGGTGGCGTACGATTTACCGGCGCCGGATTTAGCGAACACGACTTGATTCGCGTTTTCCAACGAGAACCGGTCAAAAATAATCAAAGAATTGTTATGTTGGTTGATGCCGTAAAGAATCCCCTCGGTTGAAGTAAGGTCAACATTTACAAAAGGAAACAAAGACGAAGCCGGACCCGTGTTTAAAGGCGTATGAATTAAAAGTTTGTCATTGCAAATCGGAAGGGTTGAAATAAATCCGTCTAACTGCTGGAATACCGCCGGTTTTGCGTAAACCAGCTGGCTGTCTAAAATATTAATAACGCTTTCCTCTAATTTATTTAATTCTTCAATGGTCTCGGCGTAAACCGTGATGTAAACCCCAATGTCAAAAAGTTTTTCCTGCGCCTGCTGAAGCTGGTCCCTTAAATTTTCTATGTCCTGATAAGCGGTTTCCAAAACAGGATCCCTGACCAAACCTTTTTCTTCGCGCTCCGCCAACTGAGCTTCCACCTGTGTGACTTTTTTTCTTAGTTTTTTAAGCGCCGTAGACGTATCAACAGGGTGCATGAAAATCGCGATATCAATCAAATTAGGAAGATTAATAATGGAATTAAACCAGCCGCTTGAAAGATACCTGGGATAAGTAAACATAAAAATTGTTTTAACGTAGGCATTGCCCAAATGCAGAAAATTCGGGTTTACTTCCAGCGCCGCCGGAGAAATGATATTTTTAATATCTTCCTCTCCCGGAGTATAAGATTTTGGCAATTTGATTTTTTCCATGATAAATGACTTACGACTTACAACCAACGACTAACGACTTAATTTCTTTTTAAAGCCGCCAAGTTGATTTGAAATACTTACGACCATTTTATAAATATCGTCAAATTCTTTATTTTCAATAAATTTATTATCTTTTAAAACATCCATAGCGGCTAAAAGTTCGTTTAAAGAACCAAGTGAGATATCCAAAAACCTGTTTAATTCCTTATCTGATGTTTTCCCGCTTCCTTCAGCAATATTCAAAATAACGGAGAAAGCGCATCTGATTATCTGGCTACCTAATTCAAAACGAAATTCCTTCGGTAACTTTCTTACTATTTTTAAAACATAAGAAAATAACTTTTTTGAATCATTATATACTTCCCAATTTAAAAATCTGAATTTATCCATGTTGTGGGTCGTTAGTCGTAAGTCCTAAGTTATTTTAGCGATTACTCTTTGGCGATGCCGAGCTCTTTCTTTTCCACCGCTTGCGGATTATAAAGATTATAAAACAATTCAATCAGTTCTTCATTGTTTAAAGCAACCACTCTTAAACCAACGCCGGAAATACCGTTCATAACTTGGTCAGTCCTTTGATCAAGTTGGACGATTTTTTCTTCCAACGACTGGGCCTGTTGCTGATTTGTTTTCTTTTTACCGAAGAATGGGATATTTTCCAAAATTTTTGACGATCCTTCGGCAATATCGGCGGAATCATACGGCACGACCACAAAAAACGTTTTTTCCGTTATTGTATTAGCTTTAATAAACGAACGGATAAATTCAATATATTCGCCTATTTGCTCTTTTATCAAATCGTTTTTTTCCGTTTCCTGTTTAGCAATGAAATTCTGGAAATAATTTTCTATATTCAATCCTCTGGAATGAATCACGACTTGAGCCGAGAAATCTAAAGAATTTAAAAATGACTGATAAGCGCCGATGATGATATTTTGTTCCTCTTCGGATTTTAAAGCGAAATTAACGCCGCCCACCATCAAAATGCGGCGCAATCCGCCGCCTTTCAAAATAACGACGCCGTTTTTTATTTCTTCAACGTCAACGAATTGTTGGGTTGCCTGAGCTTCTTTATTGGGCATGGATATATTATACAATTAAAATCATCTTAACGACAATTTTTAATTTTTATTGAATTTTCAATTAAATGATTTATCTGTAATCCACTCTCCTTGCTGTTTCCTTTTCTCCCGTTATTTTCCGAAAAATTGCGATTGATTCTTTTTTTGGCTTAACTGTTATTACTTTTTCCCTTTTCGGTATGGGCGTTTTCCTGGTGGTTATTTCTGTCCAAAGTTTTTTAATTGACGGCAAGGTAAACGATTCTTTCAATTTTTTCCTTTCCGTTAAAACTTTTTCTTCTGAAATTTCAATAATTTGCGGTTTTATTTCCCTTTTCCAGAGATAAAGACGCGGATTCCAAAAATATCTGAAAGCCGAATAGACGATTTTAATCAGCGGCTGGCCGTTGTATTTAATAAAAGAAAAAGCGCTGGCGACAACGCTTAAAAAAACGGTTATAATAAGCCACAGCCAAAATTTAAGAATAAAAAAAGAAACAAAACTCAACGCGCCGGCCCCGGTCAAATATAATAATTGTTTTAATGTTAGCGGCCCGGCGATTTTGTCTTCGGTTTCTATAAATTGTGGAATTTGGAACTGCATATTACAAATTAAAAATAGAAAATGAAAAACTGAAAATTACAATTTAAAATCTAAAACTATTTTCTTCCTTTCATAGTTAATATACTCGAACCTAAAATATTTGAAATTTCATTTAATTCATTTAAAAACTTTTCAATATCTTTTTGATCTGCTCTTTTAGTATCGCGCAAAATGGCCAGCCAAAATTTTGATTCATTTGCAGATTTCAATGAATGATATAAAAAATTAATAAAATCTTTTTTGGAACTTGACGCCTGAGCTTCAATGTAATTGGCTCCAATACTACTGCCACTTCTAAATAATTGGTCGATTATGCGATTTGTAATTGAATCTTTTTGAAGAGAATCAAGGAACTTTATTAAATCAATTATCCATTGATAAATTCTTCTTTTAAATTCAATTTTAAACTTTTCCTTGTCGTTTTTCATTTTTCATTTTCAGTTTTTATTTTTTCCATAGTCCTCAAATCAAGCACTTCTTCTGAAACGGGAATTTCTTTCAAACCAATCTCGTGTTTTTCTCCATCGGTTGGCGGCATCGGTTTTGTTGCTTCCGCCTTCGCCAAGGCTTCGGCGGACAAGTCCGGCTGGATTTTAAGAGGCTGCGAAATTTCTTCTTTAAAATCAACTCGTTTAAATTTAAGCTCTTTTGGAATAACATCTTCAATTGGAGGAGCTGCTGGTTTAAGAATTTCTATTTTCGGCTCCTGCGGTTGAGGAATTTCAGCAGAAGATTTAATCGCAAGAATTTCTTCAGATTTTGTTTCCTCTTTTTTTTCTTTTTCTTCTGTTGTTGGTTGTTTGTCGTTAGTCGTTGGTTGTTCCCCGAACACTCCGCTGGCTTCAGGTTTAAATACTTCTTTGCCGAAAATATCCGCCGGAGCAATCGGGGTTCGTAAATCGCTGTAATGGACTACTCTCATTTTCGGCTTTTCGGTTTTAACCATTGACGGCTGTTCTGACTGAGTAATTTCTTTTTGCGAAACGCCCAATTCCACTTCCGCCGCAACCTGCGGCGTTTCTGCGGTTTTCTCGGCGGTACGCTTGAAAATACCCATTAGCCCGCCCAAAGAAACTTTGGCCGGAACAACGGTTTGAACTTTTTCTTCTTTATGGATTATCGCGGGCGCCTCTTCAAACAGCGCCTCGGGTCCGCTTGCCACAGCTCCTGCCTGCGCAGACAGGTCAACGGCAACGGGTTTCACAACTTCTTCTGGTTTTTCAATTTTAATCTCTGTCGGAGGAATAATTGACGGCTCAACGGTTATCGGCGAAGACAACGGAACTTCAACGCGTTTTATATCGGTAACCGCAGTCGGCGCCTGATAATTTTGTTCAATTTCGTTTTTAATCGGCGCCAAAATTTTCTTGTTGATTTCCACAATCAGCGATTGGGCAATGCGAGCATCAATTCCCAAATCTATAGAAATCTGTTTTTCAAAATCGTCAAAATGAATGAACCCTAAAATCACGTCGCCGACAAGCGTAGCTAAAATGGATTTTTTGTCGTCGCTTAAATGATGCGCATCGCCGATTTTCCAAAGCAAATTATCCGTGTCTTCGGAAAACAACGCTTCTTTTAAAACCTGCGGCAAAGAGTCATACCGGCTATATAATTGTTCTTTGGATATTTGAAGCATTTAAATAAATTTTATTTCTTTTCTTTTTTCTCATCTTTTTTAGGCGCTTCTTCTTTTTTCTCTTCTTTTTCCCCCTCTAATTCACCGAAAAATCTTTTTCCTTTGGCTTTTTTAAGCGCTTCCATGGCTTCAACTTTTTGTTCATCGGATAATTTCAAAACGCCGGTTTTATACCATTTGCTAAATTCTTCAATCTGCTCCGCTTTTTTCATAGCGGGAAATAATTTATATATCGCGCCAGGATTTGTTCCGGCAATTCCTCCGGCATGAGCATATCTTAATCTCTTTACTACATCATTACTTAATCCTAATTTATCAACGGCATCATCGGCGTATAATGTTTGCCCCTGCCAAGCTTTATAATCTTCCGGAGCTTTTAAGTTAGAATTAAATTCTTTAGCCGCAGCAAGCATCGTTTCTATATCGCCGCTATGAGCTGCTTTTAATGTTTTAGCGTCATACCCGGTTGCTTTCGTAACCGACTTGAAATCAAGTCCCTGCGTTTTAAATTCCTTTTCCATTGATTCCATTTTATCCGGGTTAGTCAAAAGTTGAGACATTGTTTTATCATTAAGCTTTTTATTTTTAGCCGCGTGTTCCAATAAAACATTTTTTCGGACTCCACGGGAAGCCAAAATTTCGTTATTAAGGCGGTCAGTTGTGTATCCTTTGGCTTCTTCGCGATATTGTTTTGTCGCTTCCGTTTCCGCCTTGGTCCCCAAAACGCCAAGTCCGCGGGCTGCCCATCTTACCGGCGCAATCCGCGAAGCAGCCATTCTAGTAGCTAATGTCCTGGTAGGCCCCGCTCCGGTAACTCGAGTGGCTCCACGCCAACCTACTCTTTGTGCCCCTCTTCCAACGCCTTTAGCGGCGCTCTGCGCCCAACCATAAAACGTAATAGAACCTTCAATGCCCATTTTTTGAGCCACAAAAAGCGAAGCCATCAAGAGTCCGACAGCCATAACCATCTGGCCGATTGCCTGAAGTAAAGGACCGCTAAAAGATCCTAAAGCGTCTTTCGTAAGAACAGATGATGAAAATAAACGAGCGGGATTATCGCCGGTCTTCTGTAAAGCGACAATAGAGAGATAAAGGAAAAAAGTGCATATTGGCGCGAAAAAAGTCCATTGCATAAATTTTCCCCACCATTGTTTATATAACCCCTGCGTTGCCGGAAATATCCACGCAACCAAAACCAAGGGCGAAAAAATAAGAAGCACGGATAAAACGACATAACGCGCCAAAAACATAATAAATATCGCGAATAAAACAACCGCGGCGATAATGGTAAAAATTATTATAAATAAGGTGCTAGCTATCGCTATTAATAACGCGGCGCCGAAAGACTCAAGCGGATTCGCTTTAAATGTTCCCGGGTCCACCTCTATTATTTTCTGGACATCAAAAACGCTGCCTAAAATTGTAGCCATATTAAGGGGACTCATGCCTGTTGATTTTCCAACAAAAAAATCGGTAACTATTCCGGCCGTGTCAATAAAAACTCCGGCGATAACCAAACTGAAATTAACCAAAAGCGCGGCAACTATTAAACGCCAGAGCGTTTTTTTCATTCCATACGACTCAATACGCAAAATTGTGGCAAAAGCGATGACAATTATCGCCAAAATAAGCGCTAAATCGGCAAAACCGAGAATAATATTCCACCCCGTGGACATAAAAGTATTTTGAGTTGTATCCAAAATCTTAGAATTGAGCTGAAGCGCAAAATTAACCAAAGCGCCGCCAAGATTAAAAATAACGCCGGCAATATAACCTAACACCACATTTATATAATAAAACGCCCCTCCGATAGCTTTACCGCTTATCCATTCAAAAAAATCCGCTTTTGCGGAAAAAGGCGCGATAAATAAAACGAACACTGCCAGAAAAACAAGATGTGTTTTTTTACTTCGCAAGAAATTAAAAATATTTATGTTTTTAAACTTCATATTAATTTATTCTAATCTAATCTACCCCTGTCATTGCATTGCTTTAATTTAGTATTTTGATTGTCTAAAGCGGTTTTGAAATTCGTTGTTTCCGCGCTGGCCGCGTCGCGAGCCGCGCCGGAATACATTGCTTCTAAATCTTCGCTAAAGCGGCTGGAAAACGCGTTAAAAGTCTGCGAGATTTGCATTTGCTGTTCAGTTGTATTATCGCGACTCAATATGAAATTTTTAACCTGCACAGCTTCGTCAATTTTAACTTGTAAGGCACCTATCTGAATCGGAAGTCGCCCCATCGAAAAGTCAATATCTCCTTCATATTGATTAAGCACTTCGGTATAATCCGCAGTTTCGGAAGATGAAAGACAATCAGTCGCGAGAATAGCTTTTATCACGACAATTAATTGCTTCGCGTAATCAAGAGTTTGTTCTTTTAACGACTTTATAGTCCGCATGTCATTAACCAATTTATTAATAGTGTCCACATAAAACTGCCTTTGCTGGTCAAGTTCAGTGGTAACCAAAGAATCATAATTAGTTGTATCAGCGCTCTGCGGTTCAATAATTCCCAATAAACCCGTTTCTTTCATAAATTTCTTGGTAAACGCATTGATACTCGCATTTACTATCGCGCCGGTCCACGATTGGATATTGGTTGCCCACTCGCCTTCGGCCCCCATCGCTTTAGCTACGGTTTTACCAACGGAGTCGCCGGGGGTCATTGTTTGGTATTTTAGACAAGCGGCGGCATGTTCTTTACAGTCAGCTGCAGTCTCTTCTCCTCCCCTGGAACATGAATCTATATACTGCTGGTCATACTGAACACATTGTTTGACTGACAAAAAGCCGCTGCCCGCGGCGGCTTCGTTTGAAGCCGCATTTTGTTCTTTTGCGATTCTCATGGTTAATTCATCATTGGCTATAACAAGCTGGCCATAAAAATTATTTTGCGGCTGCGAAGACGCGGCAAAAGCGGCCCAATTCCCCTGTTTAAAATCGTTATAAAAAACATTGATGTTTTTAACAACTTTATCCAAAGTACATTCAATTCTGACGGGGAATTTTTTAACCGGCAAAAGCGCGAATTTCATGGAAAATTTAAACGGGGCGCAAAGACCCGCTAAACCAATATCTGAAATCACTGTGTCAAATGCGATATCTTGCGCGACTCTAAGAAGTTGCTTCCAATCGCCGACAAATTTCGGTTTGCCTCCGCCTTGAATCCATTGAACTGTTTGATCAACAAAATAATCAATAAACTTTTTAGCGGCAGCATCCCTTAATGACTTTGCGGCGTCTTCTTTAATCCACCGTATAAAAGTTTGAGACCAGCCAGCTACGTCCTTAGCTGTATGAACGATATCTGAAACGGGCACAACCGCTTTCGCATATTGAAGCGGCAACAAAAATCCGGTGGCTATAAAACTAATCAGTAAAATTATTGAAACAAATTTTTTAAAATTATTTTGCGTGATATATCCCATAAAAAATAAATAAATTATTTATCATTACCCGCAGCCGCAAATTCCGGTCACCGGGTCAAAAATAGCCGCGGCAGGCGCCTGACAAACCGCATTAAGACAACCGCACGGCGCAGGCGGAGCCCCACAATAACAATAGCAGCAAGGCGCCCAAAGATTAACGCCGACAGCCGGAACAGGCGGTCCGGGTCTGAAACAAATGGGGCTTTGCGCCCGGGTTTTTTCTATAAAACCGCCCAAGAAATCGGCAATTTTCCCGAAAAAAACAAATTTATTTTGCGACGGGCATCCATTAAAGGAAACAGTTTTAAATTCGTTTTCCAAAAGGGACGGCCACACATTTGTCAAACCGTCGCGCAACCGAACATATTCATTGTTTGAAACGAGATTTTGATTCAAAAAATAATTCAGAGTTTTATCAAAAACATTAATTACATCATCCACTTTATCCAAAGAACCGATGTCGCCTTTTGAAATAAATCCTCCTTTTTCCATATATCCGACCAAAGATGAAACATAGTTTAAATACTGCGCTGGGAAAATTTTAAAAGCAGCTTTCTCTCTGATGGGCTTTGGCGTTTGCGGAGAAACAACGGCGGGCGAAGAATTAATCGCCGAGAAAAACGAGAAGGTTTTTTCTTTTAAAACATTTTTTTCTTTTTCCGATAATTTTTCTTTTTCTATCTGTCCGATAATTTCATTTTTCGCGAATTCTCTTTCTTCTTTTATTCCCGAAAAAATTTCAGTCCAATTAGGGTCTCCTTGAAAAATATCGCCAAGCGTTTGAGATTGAATAATCGGCGAAGATTCAATGTCTTCATTTTTTTCTTCATTTTTCCCAAACGGATTAAAAATCAAAGTTGCTAAAAAACTCAAAGCAAATAAGGAAGAAAAAAATATTTTTAAATAGAATTTTTTATTATCGCTCATAGTAATCCGACTTCTTTATATTTTTGAACAAACTGACTTTGAACATCGGCGGCGCTTTCAAAAAGCTGGGGAATGATTTGAGCCGCCGCGTATCCTTTGATTGGGTCTTTAGCGCACTCGGACACGCTCTGATAAATGACATTGGCTTTTTCAAAATGTTCAACGGCGCTTTTATGAAAATCAATCCAATCAGAAGGCGCGGCAAGCGCCAAATAATCATCGGTTAAATTTTTGTAAAGTTCCGCCAATTCGCCGTTAAGCGAAGAACCGGTTGAAAAACAGTCGCTACTAATGTCCGCGATTACTTGTTCCGCGGTTCTTATAAATTTTTTATCATTGAATCTTTTCGCCGTAATTTCTTCAATGCTTTTTAAATAAGCGATTTTGCTCGCCTTGGAATTATCAGCGGAAATTTTTATGTCGTCTTTTAAAGGAGAATAAAAATTTATCAAAGAAACATCGCTGATTGATTTTTTAATTGCTTCCTGGGTTTTCGGGTCAGTCGGGTCGGCATTAAAAGGATTGTTGTCGTTTGCGTCAAGCAGTTTCAATCCACCAAACAACGCTTTGGCGGATATTTCGGTGAGATTAGCGGAACCAAACTCAATTTTTTGATTATTCGCGCTTTTTTGAAAAAAATCAGATTCTTCCCCGTCTTTTACGGAATTAAAATTGTTTATCAATTGAAGTGGATTCTCAATCAACGGCTTATTTTGGGTTTGAACAACCCGCGCCTGACCATCTTTTTGTTCGGGCGTAAAAGAGTCAGTAATCACAAAATAAGCGGCAATAACGCCGACAACAATAATGAAAAAACCCGGCGCGAATTTATGAGGATTCATATGATTATTATAGTAATTATAATAATTTCACGCGCTTAAAACAATGGGGATAAGCCCATTATCCGCTTACCTATAATTGTCTTTAATGCGGTTGCGCGATATAATATTATCATAATGACAAATTTATCACGACGTCGTTTGCAATAGGAGAAAAAGTTGAAGGCGAAAACAGATGGTGGATTTCAACAAAGGGAAATTATGTTTGGGTTGGAGGCACCAAAGAAAAACCTTATTGATAAATTAATTCCGATAAATCCGTAATATTTTTAACATCCAAATCCTAAGGCCTGACTTAATTAACCAACGACAAATAACTCACAACCCATAATAAATCACAAAATATCGCTGAAGATTTTAGATAATTGAATCACCTGTTCCAAAGACAAATTTTGAGGCCTGTCAATCACATTAATTTTTAACGACTCCAATCTAACTTTTATAAGTTGTTGGTCGTTAGTCATAAGTCGTAAGTTATTAAAAATTGTTTTTCTCGGTTGTTTGAATAGAATTTTTATCAATTTATAGTATTTCCCCGCTTCTTTTGTTATTGGTTGTTGGTTATTAGTTGTTAGTTTAATAATGGCAGAATCAACTTCGGGAACGGGATTAAAATCCTTTTTGGAAATATAATCAATAATTTCCGGCTTTGCCCAGAATTGGACGCTTGCGGCAAGCAAATTCATCCCACACATAGAACATTTTCTATGCGTGGGATTCATTTTCGACGAATGAGCGCAAATACGCTCCGCCACTTCTTTTTGTACAGTTAAAACAATTAATTCGGGTTTATTTTCAAGCTCCCCGATAATCCTTAATAAATGACCTGTTATGTAATAAGGAATGTTGCCGACGAGCTTATAGTCGTTAGTCGTAAGTCGTAAGTTGTAAGTTAATTGCGGCAGCAATTTAAGCGCGTCTCCGATAATAAGCGTTTTATTATTTTGAAATTGGAAATTGGAAATTGATTGAAAATTGCCTGCCCGACTGAACGGCATCAGTCGTTCGGGCGGGAAAATTGGAAATTGGAAATTTTTGCTTAATTCTTGAGCAAGTAATTTGTCCTTTTCAATCGCAATTATTCTTAATTCATCATTCTTCCCGCCCGAGGCGGATTCGCCTTTGGCGGAAATTCTTAATTCTTCCGTAAGTTCTCCGTGACCCGGCCCGATTTCAATAACCGTATCGTTGTTTTTTAATTCCAAAGCGTCAACGATTTCCTTAATTTTATCTTTGTTTATTAAAAAATTTTGCCCTAAATAATTTCTCATAAAAAATAAAAAATATTTACTTATAGCACTTCGCTTGCGATAGCAGATAAAGTGCTATAAACTAATTAAATGAATTTAAAATCTCCTCGTTGTCAATTTCACCAACTGTAATTAAATTAACATAATCCCTTAATGATTTTTTAAAAATTTCTCTGAATAAATCTTCGCTTAGCGGGAATTTCCCAATAAAAACGCTTTTTTGCAACGACTTATATTCCAAACCATAAAGCTGATTTCTTAGCCATTCTCTTTCTTTTTTAGATTTCTCCGGAATATCAAACATTACTATTCTCCATTTCCCATCCCATTTTTTAAATTGATTGTTTTTAATTCTTTTAAAATATTTTAAACCAATGGATGTTAATTGAAAACCGTTATTTTTCTTTTTAATTAATCCTTTTTTATTAAGACGCCATAACGCTGTATGCAAACTGTTTTCCCGCAACCTTTTAATTTCTTTGTAGTATTGTTGCACGCTGCCTAAATTTCCGCCTATTTTAGCCGCTTTACCCACTGTTAAACGCGATGGACCTTCTAATATTCCCCCTAAAATTTTAAAAACTCCTTCACCTAAACACATAATTATCGCCAAACTACTTGCGCCAACTTTAAATGGTAAATCATTGATTAAAATTTTTATTTTTTTATCCATTTTATTTTTCTTTCATTCTATAGCACTTCATCTGCTATCGCAGATGAAGTGCTATATATAATATTACCATATACGATAAAAAATAAGTCAGAGCTTAAATCTAATTTAATTCAATATATCTTTCTTCGTCGTCCAAGCTTTTTTGTCCGGAAAATTCCACCAATTCAGGAGAAATCTCATAAAGAAATCTAGACGGCAACCCGTAAAAATTCAAATATAAATAATTTTTGGCGCGTGTCATCGCGACATACATCAATCTTCTTTCTTCCTCGATTTCCGAATCGCTGAACAAAGACATTTGATGCGGCAGAAGGCCTTCGTTAGCCCCTGTCACAAAAACCGCGTCAAATTCCAATCCCTTCGCCATATGAATAGTCATTAAACTCACAAACTGGCCGTGATATTTATTGATATCCCGTTTTCTAATATTGTCGGTGGATTGCAATAAGGTTATTTTTTCCACCAAATCGTCCAATTTTTTAAATTCCGCGGCATATTCTATTAAGGCGTTAATGTTTTCAATACGTTCCAAATGATTGGCAAAATTATTTTTCAAATAATCAAAATAATCGGCGGATTTCAAGATGTAGCCGATAAGCTCAATCGGATTCAATTCCAAGGCCTTTTGAGGCAATTCAGTTTTCATCTTTTCATAAATTTTTTTATTGAAATTTTTTTCCAATCTTTCCAAACTCACCGTATCCTTCGGATTAAACCCGTAACGCAAGGACGCGACTATATCTCTGATTTCTTTTCTGTCATAAAATCTTATGCCGCCGAAAATAAGATACGGCATTTCCTTTTCAATCAACGATTGTTCAACAGCCCGAGATTGCGCGTTGGTGCGGTATAAAATCACGATTGATTTTTTTTCATCGGGAGTAATAAATTCTTTTATTTTCTCGGTAATCCAATCCGCTTCGTAATCCGCGTTATTATGTTCTATTATTTTCACCAAATCCCCTTCCGGATTTTGCGTCCACAAACTTTTCAGCTTTTGGAATTTATTGTTGGCGATTACCGAAGAAGCCGATTTTATGATGTTTGAAGTGGACCTGTAATTTTCTTCAAGTTTTACGACTTTTGCGTCTTTCCAATCATTTTCAAAATTCAAAAAATTTCTGAAATCCGAACCGCGGAACTTAAAAATTGACTGCTGGTCGTCGCCCACCACGCTGATATTTCTGTGTTTTTGCGCCAAAAATTTTACAAAGTAATATTGCGAAGTATTAGTGTCTTGATATTCGTCAACCAATACGTATTTAAACTGATTCTGATATTTATCAAGAACTTTCGGAAATTTCTGGAAAATTTTCACCGGCTTTTCTATTAAATCGTCAAAATCAAACGCGTTATTCTTGGCGAGCGCATTTTCATATTCGCCGAATAATTCCGATATTTTTGGGTCGCCGATATCTTCAATATCAAGCAATTCATCTTTGATTTTTGAAAATTCTTTTATCAATGATACGGCGCTTAATTTTTTCTTGTTTTTTTCCGGAAAATTATCATTTTTTATTATTTTGGAAATAAGCGACTTTGAATCGTCATTGTCAAAAATAGTGAAAGTCGGCGTTCTCCCCATTAAATGACCTTCTTTTCTTAAAATTCTGGCGCCTAAAGAATGGAAGGTTCCTATAAATAATTTTTCAAACGTTTTTTTATCGGAATCGCCCAATATTTTTTCAGCCCTTTCTTTCATTTCATTGGCCGCTTTATTCGTAAAAGTAATGGCGATTATGTTTTCTGGAGCGATTCCATTGGCCAATAAATTTGCCAATCTATTGGTAAGCGTCCGGGTCTTGCCGGAACCGGCTCCGGCGACAATTAAAAGCGGACCGTCAATATGATTGACAGCTTTTAATTGCTTTTCGTTTAAATTCTGAAAATCCATTTTTAAACTATACCAAATAAAAAAATAAAAAGTAGGCAAAAGCCTACCTCATTATCATTTTTAATCAATGCAGTTTTCTATGCCGGGACAATCTCTGAAACATTCTTTAAGTTCATTGCCTATGGGACATAATTTTTTTTACTAACATCAAGTGGCAATCTCTCCTGTTCTTCATTTCCAGCCGAATATTTTTCTACGATTACTTCCGTAATTTTAGCCATTATTTGCCGCACTACTTCCGCTGGATAATTACAACCTGCAAATTTTTGAATAAAATATTTACTTATAAAATCAACTATTGCCATTTCATCAACTTTTTCACCTTCGTAATCAACAATTCCGTTATCTGACATGAAATTCACCTCGCTTATTTTTAATTTTAAAGCTTCTGAAATCTTTATACGTCAAAACAATATAAAAATCAATTTTATATTTTAAGATTCCCTAATTCTATATTGGAACGCCTCCGCCAAATGTTTTTGCCCGACTTTTTCAGATTCTTCCAAATCGGCGATGGTGCGGGCGGTTTTCAAAATTCTGTAATAACCGCGGGCGGAGATAAACGATTTTTCCAAAATATTTTTCAGGAAATTCTGGCTTTCGTCATCCAAATCAATTACTTCATCAACCATTTTTGAAGTTATCTCGGAATTCAAATAAATTTTTTGTTCCGCCGGCTGGCGGATTTTTTTAAATCTTTCTTCTTGAATTTTCCTGGCGTTAATTACTCTCGCTCTAATTTGTTCCGTAATATTTTCTTCTTTCCCTTTTCTCAATTCCTCAATTTTTACCCGCGGAACGCTCAGCTGTAAATCAATTCTATCCAATAAAGGACCGGAGATTTTCTTTTGGTATCTGAAAACCTCGTGGGCGCTGCAACGGCAAACCTTTTCGTTGTCTCCGAAATATCCGCACGG
The DNA here is from genome assembly GCA_038057075.1 of Patescibacteria group bacterium. Taxonomy (GTDB): domain Bacteria; phylum Patescibacteriota; class Minisyncoccia; order UBA6257; family UBA9933; genus DAHWFZ01. The sequence continues at coordinate 15,624 of JBBUDV010000001.1, read as the reverse complement.
ACACGGATTCATCGCGGCAACCAAAGTAAAACGCGCGGGAAAATTTAAAATGCTTTTCGCCCTGGAAACGCAAATAGTTCCGCTTTCAAGCGGCTGACGCAATGATTCCAATAAATCGCGCCGGAATTCCGGGATTTCGTCCAGAAACAAAATTCCCCTGTGGGCCAAACTTATTTCTCCGGGTTTGGGATTCGCTCCGCCGCCAACAACGGAAACCGCCGACGCCGTGTGATGCGGCGCCCTGAAAGGTCTGGCAATAATAAATGAATTTTCTTTCAAAACGCCGGAACTACTGTAAATTTGCGTAACCTCAATTGATTCATCCACTGAAAGCGGAGGTAGAATTGAAACTAACGCCTGCGCAAGCATGGTTTTGCCGGCGCCCGGAGAGCCAACCATTATCAGATTATGGCCGCCCGCAGCCGCTATGATTAAAGCCCTTTTGGCGTTTTCCTGGCCTTTTATTTCCGAAATATCAACACCGCTTTGCAATTGAAAATTAAGCTCAGTTTTCTTTTGCGGCGCGAGCAATTCCTTTTCTTCTAAATGATTTATCAGTTCGTTTAAATTTGAAACTGGAATGACTTTTATTCCGGAAATAATGGCGGCTTCAACGGCATTTTGTTTCGGAACAAAAATAGATTCAAACCCGAGATTTTTTGCCAAACGGCTTGTCGCCAAAACGCCGCTCACCGGCCTTAAATTCCCTTCCAAAGAAAGTTCTCCGACAAAAATTTTCTTAGCCGCGTCAAATTCTTTTATTTGTTTCGTCGCTAAAAGATACCCCACGGCAATAGCCAAATCATATTGAGAGCCCGTCTTTTTAACGTCAGCGGGAGCCAAATTCACCGTAATCCGCCTGTTTTCGCGATTAGGCGGCTTGATGTTGGAATTTTTCAAAGCCGCGTTAACCCTTTCTTTCGCTTCGTTAAGCGCTTTATCCGCCAGACCCACTATATTAAAAGAATGAAGACCGACGTTTATATCGGTCTCCACTTCTATAAGTTTCGCGTCAATACCCTCCAATTCCGCGGAATAAACTCTTGAAAAATTCATGGCATTTATTGAGCTGCAAATTATTATTTTTCTTTTTTCTTATCCGTCTGGCACAATCGCGATTCCGGGCTGGCTTCAAGAACTTCCAAGGAAATTTCCTTGCCGCATTTCTCACAAACTCCATACGTTCCTTTTTCCATTTTATTCAAAGCAAATTCGATGTCAGCTAAGCGTTCCTTAAAAGTCTGCATTATAGATAACTGATTGCCATACGCCTGGCTTTCATCCGTTTCTTCGTCAGACGCGTCCACGTCGCTTCCAAAATCGGGAACGGTTTTCAACTCCTTGACTTCTTTTTCAAGTATTGCCTTTTCCTCTTCTAATTTATCTTTTAATTTTTTAATATCTTCTTTGTTAATCATTTTATTATTACTTCAAAATTAGCGGAAATATCACATAGTAGCCCAAAAATCCCAAGGCAACAACGCCGATTAAAATCCCTAAAATTATCAAAATTGTTTTGCCGACTCCCGTCTTTGCTCCAGCCATTTCTTTGGCTAATAAATTTTCTCCGGGAGTAAAAATCGCCTTTTCCGGACCCTGATATCCAGAAATTTGAGCCCCTTGTTCCGGCCGCGCCGTTTCCGGTTGAGGAGGGGTGTAAGCCGGCTTCATTTCTGCGCCGGGAATTTCTCCGCCTGTTTCCTGAAAAGATTTAACGTCGCTTTCCATTGAACGCACCTCAATTTCCAAAGGCGGCGGCGCCGGAATATTTTTTTGTTGCGGCTGTTGCGGTTGATTCGGAACCGTTTGGTTATCCATATAACAATAAAATTATAACATAATTGCTAAAATCTATAGTAGCCCTAAGGAGAATCGAACTCCTGTTGCCGGGATGAAAACCCGACGTCCTAACCACTAGACGATAGGGCCGTATTGAATATTTAATTTAACAGAGTAATTTGATTTTTTCAACTTATCAGCCAATACTTAATACTATGTTATTGCGTTTTTTTGAGATGTTGCCCGGATTATTATCCTGGGGAACGCTTTTATCAATAATTATTTTGTCATGGCAATTCCCGTCCGGAGTCGCTATTTTTATAATCCTTTTTGACATCTATTGGCTGCTTAAAACCGTTTATTTTTCGCTGCACCTGCGGATAACTTTCAAAAAAATGAAAGAGAACGTCAATATAAACTGGCTTAATAAATTAACTTACGACTTACGACTTACGACTTACGACTGGGAAAATATTTACCACTTAATAATTCTGCCGATGTATAATGAGCCGTATGAAGTGATTAAAGAGACATTTGAAGCGCTGACAAAAACGAATTATCCCAAAGAAAAATTTATCGTTATTTTAGCTACCGAAGAACGAATCGGCGAAGCGGCTCAAAAAACGGCAAAAAAAATAGAACAACAATTCGGCTCAAAATTTTTCAAATTTTTGATAACGACGCACCCGGAAAATCTACCCGGCGAAATTCCCGGAAAAGGTTCAAACCAAACATGGGCCGCTAAAGAAGCAAAACATTTGATTATTGACCCGCTAAAAATCCCTTATGAAAACATATTGGTTTCCGTTTTTGACGTTGACACGCAAGTGCTTCCCGAATATTTTGGGATACTCGCTTATTATTTTTTAACAACCGAACATCCCCAGCGTTCCAGCTACCAGCCGGTACCTCTATTTACCAACAACATTTATCAGGCGCCGGCTTTGGCGCGAGTCATCGCCTTTTCGTCAACATTCTGGCACATGATACAACAGGCGCGGCCGCATCGCCTCACGACTTTTTCATCTCACTCAATGCCTTTTAAAGCGCTGGTTGAAATCGGTTTTTGGAACAAAGACATCGTTTCAGAGGACTCAAGAATTTTTTGGCAATGCTACACGCATTACAACGGCGACTGGCGTGTGGTGCCGATAAACTATCCCGTTTCAATGGATGCCAATGTGGCGCCAACTTTCTGGCAAACGATGATAAACCTCTATAAACAACAACGCAGATGGGGGTGGGGCTGTGAAAACATTCCATATCTTATTAAAAAATTCCGCCAAAACAAAAAAATTCCTTTTTCAAAAAAATTATATTGGACGTTTAATTATATTGAGGGATTTCATTCCTGGGCCACAAACGCTTTGATTATTTTTACCCTCGGATGGCTTCCCGTGCTTATCGGCGGAATCGCTTTCAAATTTTCAATTTTATCTTACAATCTCCCGAAGATAACGCGATGGGTAATGAATTTTACGATGCTTGGTTTGGTTTCTTCGGCGATTTTAAGTATGGCTTTACTTCCGCCGAAACCCAAAAATTTCAGAAAAATAGATTATTTTTGGTATATAATTCAATGGCTTTTGATGCCTTTTACAATTATTATTTTTGGAGCGATTTCTGCTCTTGAAGCGCAAACACGGCTAATGCTCGGCGGAAAATTCCGTCTGGGATTTTGGGTAACGCCGAAACACAGAAAGTAAGGTGTAATTAGTAATTAGTAATTAGTAATTTTTTACTAGTATACTATACTAGTTGCTATCTTTAAAGATAGCAAAATTTTATTCTAATTTCTTATGTCTTAAGTCTTATGACTTACGTCTCATTTAAAATTATTCCATATGTATCTGCTGCTGAAAATCTTTTAACTTCTTCAATAATTGCGGATAATTTTTCAAATTAGGATCTTTTTGAATAATGAGCACCGCGGCTTCGCGCGCTTCTTTGACTATTTCAGGATTTTGCAAAGACCTCATCGCCAAATCAGGAATACCGGTCTGTAGTTGGCCCAAAAATTCTCCGGGTCCGCGGAATTCCAAGTCCTTTTCAGCCAGTTCAAAACCGCTTTTGGCGTTAATCAAAGAACGAAGCCGTTTTAAAACATTTTGTGATTTCAATTCAGTAAATAAAAAACAAAACGACTGATGTTCTCCCCTGCCGACTCTTCCCCTAAATTGATAAAGTTGCGCCAAACCAAACCGCTCCGAACTTTCAATTATCATTATTGTCGCATTCGGAATATCCACACCGACTTCAATCACAGAAGTGGAGACTAAAATATCCGTCTTTCCGTCTTTAAAGTCCTTCATAATTTGCTCTTTTTCTTTCGCTTTCATTTTTCCGTGAAGCATTCCAACTTTTAAATCAGGAAAAACTTTTTTTGACAATTTTTCATATTCGTCTTTAACATTTTTCACATCATCCCACATGCCCCACAAATTATTTTTATTTTCTTTCGTTGCTGGCTGCATGTCATCAATTGTCAGTTCTATTCTGGGACAAATCACAAAAACCTGCCTTCCCTTTTTTACTTGGCCCCTGATAAAAGCGTAGGCCTTATCGCGATTTTCAGTGGAAACTATTTTAGTAATAATTTCTTTTCTTCCTTTCGGAAGCTCATCAATTATGGACAAATCCAAATCTCCAAAAACCGTAAGCGATAATGTCCTTGGAATAGGCGTAGCCGACATACTTAAAAAATGCGGCATTTCACCGCCATTTCCCGAAACAAGCCGCGCCCTTTGCCTTACGCCGAATCTGTGTTGTTCATCAATAACCACGAATCCCAAATCTCCAAACTTAATGCTTTTCTGAATTAAAGAATGCGTGCCAAAAATTATTTTTATTTCTCCGGTTTGTATTTTTTTTATTAACTCCGGCTTTTTAACATCGGTTTCCAAACCATCGCCATAAAAAACTTTCGCCCCTGATGATGTAATCAATCCAATACCGTTGTTAAAATCACTGAAAAAAAATTTAAATGTTTGGTAGTGTTGATTTGTTAAAATCTCCGTCGGCGCCATAAACGCAGCTTGCTTGCCCTGAGTCCCGTCGAAGGGTTTGGCCACAGCCAATGCGGCAATAACCGCGACAATTGTTTTTCCGGAACCGACATCTCCCTGAAGCAAGCGGTTCATGGGCCGCGGTTTTTCCAGATCTTTTAAAATTTCCCATAAAGATTTTTTCTGGGAAACAGTCAATTCAAAAGGAATTTTTTCAAGCAGTTTTTTAATATAATCCAAATCAATTTTAAAAGCATGGGCCTTTTCCATCGCTAATCTTAATTTTTCTTTTAAATTCATAATCTGCAAATAAAACAAATCCTCAAAAGCAAATCTTTCCCTCGCCAATCTCGTTTCTTTTATATCATCGGGAAAATGAATTTTATAAAGCGCTTCGTCAATTCCTAAAATTTTATATTTATCTAAAATTTCTTTCGGCAAGGATTCTTCAACCGGCTCCAGTTCATCCAAAATCGGCTTTATCAAATATCTGAACGCCTTTGATGTAAACCCTCTTGTTTCCGGATAAATCGGCACCAATCTTGCCGTATGCTTGGTTTCTTTTTGTTCGCTTTCAATAATTGCCTGATTGATAAATTCGTGGGTCGGATGCGACAAACACAAACTGCCGTTTTTGGCGGCGACGACTTTACCGGACAAGCTCACCAATCTTCCTTTTTTCAAAACCGCAAGTAAAAACCTTTGGTTAAACCAAATTGCCTTGATACTACCGGTTTCATCGCTTATTTTAGCCTCTATAATAAACATCCCGCGCTTCCAACTCTTGCGCGGTTTTATATCTTCAATAACGCCTTGCACGGTAACTTCCTGTCCGACTTGCAAATCAATTATTTTTAAAACTTCGGAAAAATCCTCATAACGAAACGGAAAATGCCGCAGTAAATCCCTAACTGTTTTGATTTTAAAATGCTCAAGTTTTGTTAAAAATTTCGGGCCGATGCCTTTTATTTCATAAAGCGGCTGTTCCAGATAAATCATAATTAAATTATAGAAACTAATCGGCTAAAACAAAAATGCGTCTTATTTTTTTGATATAAATCGCAATTTAAATTATAATAAAAATTAGAAAAAACTTTAAAAACTAAAAAGGAAGGAGTGATTAAAATGAAAGAAAAAAAGAATTTTATGGATGTTTGTTCTTATGATATTGCTGAAAATCCGAATTCATCTGAAAAAATTCTTTGCTGTCACAAAATAGGCAGAGAAATATCTGAAACCGTTCTTAAAAAACAGCATCTGATTGACATTGATGAAACGTTGCGCCAGGAAATAGAAAAATTTCTGGAAAACGAATCTGAAGAAATACGGCTCTGCGTGAATAACAACGGCGGCTACAAGATTGTTTCGGACAAGCAGTGCGCAGCGGCCCATATTTTTGAGGTTACTACTGAAATGTTTTACAGCGACAAGAAAATCTGGCCTTGGCATTAAAAATCCTCCGACATTATGTCGGAGGATTTTTTGTTTGTGTCCCCACGAGGAATGTGTCCCTGGGTTTTAAACGTGCTCGTCCCGCTTCGGCGGGTCTGCGCTCGTTAAACCCTTCAATTCCTGACGCAAGCCAAGTAGTTGGCTTGCTTGTTGACACACTTCGTGTGTCCCCACGAGGAATTGAACCTCGATCTCAGCCTTCGCAGGGCTACGCTCTATCCGTTGAGCTACGGGGACTTATTAAAAATTAAAAAACTTTTCCAAAAAGTCAACCAGCGACAATGCAATTTCCTGTTTTTCAACAAACTTTAAAAGCCGTTGTTCTATTTTTTTTTCATCATCGCGGAAAATAAAAATTTTGGTATACGGCGAAAATTTTGATTTCATTCTCAAAATCAATTCTTTATATTCTTCGTCAACAGGATGAATGTCAAAAGAGTGTATATCAGAAAAAGGATAAAATTTGCTGTCGCCGATGGCAACACCTGTATCGTCTATTTTAAACCCCCATAATTTCGGAAATCTATTTGAAAAATAAAGCAGAACCAATTCCGCGATAAAAATAAAAACCGCGAATAAAAAATTCTTTTGCCATAATGACAAAGCTATTAAAACAATGGAAATAATTAAGCTAAGCCAATACCAAAAAACGCTTTTCGGATTGTATTCATATTCCGGCGCTTCCCAACTAATTATTTCTTCAACAACTTCTTCTTTTTCCAAGCGCTTTGTGTGCATATATTTTATTATATATAAGATACGATTTTCTTGGCGGAGGGTAGAGGACTCGAACCTCTAAGGGCTTTCACCCGCCGCTTTTCAAGAGCGGTGCCATACCATTAGGCGAACCCTCCATAAATTAATTGCTATTTAACCACTACTGATCCAACTATTCTCTAAATAATGTTTTTCTACATGACAATTCGGACAGATTAATTCCAGATTTTCCAATTCATTATTTTCTCTATTTCTATTTTTATGATGCACTTGCAAAATTTCAATTCTACTATACCCGCATCTTTCACAACTTTTGCCTCTCTGATCCAATAATCTAATTTTTATACTCCGCTGGCTTTTAACCTTATCTCTCGGTCTGTTAATTTTATATTGAATGCCAACCCTATGTCTATTCGCACAGCTCCTACTGCAAGTTTTTTTATTTAACCTTGCTAAAATTGGATTTTTACAAACTGCGCAAAAAATTTCTTTCCTGCACCCAATACCATAACAAACCGTACTGCAAAAAACCCGTTTATTATTTCTTTCTATCTGACTGGGTCTTCTATAAATAAATTTACCACAAACCAAGCATTTAGCATTTGGATTTCGCTTATAATTCTCACTCATTCATCCAGTATACCACACGTTCATTCATTTCCTTCAACCGCTCACGCACGCTTCCGTGTGGACCTAAAGGGAATCGAACCCTTATCTCCCGGATGCAAACCGGGTGCTCTGCCACTAAGCTATAGGCCCGTAAATAGGTGGACCTGGCGGGACTCGAACCCGCGGTCTTTAGTATGCCATACTAACGCTTTTCCTCTAAGCTACAGGCCCATTTTTATAAACACTTTCAACAATTTTTTTTAATTCATTAAAAATATCCGCTGAAAAATAATCTATCCTGCAAACACCCTTATATTCCGGTTTTTTGGAAATTTTACCTATTGTCCTAGAATCTATTCTAGTCTTATAAAATTGCTTTGTGGGTATTTTTGTTATAGTGTGCCAAAATTTTTCCAATTTCTTTACATTTTGATCTGCTCTTAATTGCACAGTGCAACGGAATTTACTCTCTTCAATTTTATAACAATATCTTAACAAACTAAGAAATAAGGTTATAATTTCTGGATCTGAATTTCCAAACATTAATGAACCTTTTTTAGTCTTTGATCCTTCGCCTAAATATAACATTGATAAAGCAATTTTTGCAATATTTTTATCACAAATCAATATTCCTAGATGATTTACCCTTTTTGCAACAGAATCTAAATATTTCTGCCTTCTTATTTTGTTGATTTTAAGCGCAGCGATTTGTCCTTTTTTTATATTTCTTAATACAATTTTATTTATTCTTTCTTTTTGTCTGTCTGAAAGATCAATATTTTTAAACCAATAAGATAGCGTTCCTTGGGGAATATTTATTCCTAAAATATTATTAATTTCTGAAAAAGTTTTACCTTTTTTCCTCAATGCTATGGCTTTTTCTCTTAATTCCTTTTTCATATAATAATTGTACCATAGAGCAATTCAATGTGCAATAAAATTGACTCCGTAAAGCTTGAAATTCAACTAATAAAACTATAAACTAATAACTATATTATGCCCTCGTAGTTCAACGGATAGAACAGATCCGTCCTAAGGATAAAATGGGAGTTCAATTCTTCCCGAGGGCACAAAAAGGAGGGTTCGCATAGTGGTCTAGTGCGCCTCACTCGAAATGAGGTTGGGGAGAAATCCCCTCACAGGTTCAAATCCTGTACCCTCCGCTTTCACCCGACGTAGCCTTGGCGAAGTCGGGCTACGCCGGGTTTCAGCGGACGCAGTCCGCCCAGTTTTAAAATTATCCACATTTACATTTTGTTTTTCTTTATTTTAGATTTATAATTAAAACATGACTACTGATAAAACCGAGCTTAAAAAACAAGCGCTTGAATTTCTTAAAAATAAAGAAGTAGCCGTTATTTCAACTCTTTCGGAAAATAACGAACCGAGTGTGGCAACAATCTTATTCAGTGTTGATGATGATTTTAATTTTTATTTCATAACGCGGAGACAAACTAGAAAGTTTAAAAACCTTCAGATAAATAAAACTATCGCAATCGTTGTGGGAACGGAACTTGAACCGGGAACGATACAAATGCAAGGCGAAGTCCAACTTTTAAAAGGAAATGAAGTGGAAAACTTTATTGGAGAAATGTCAAAAAACAAAAAAGATTTACTAAATCTTTATTCCGGCCCGTTTCTTTCGATTTCCGGAATTGATTTTGCGATTTTCAAAGTAAAAATAAATTGGATGAGATACCTGCAATTGGACCTGGAAAAAATGAAAGAAGAATACCATCAAATAATACCCGAGGAATAAATCCCGTATAAAAATCGCAGCCCTAAGGAGAATTGAACTCCTGTTTGGTGGATGAGAACCACCTGTCCTAGCCACTAGACGATAGGGCCTATAGTGCTTTTATTTTTATCACATCTTCTTAATTTCGTCCACGACTTTATCCAATCCTATCGCCCGAGACGCTTTTATTAAAACTAAATCTCCTTTTTTGACGATTTCTTGAATTTTAGACAAACATTCGTCAACGGTATCAAAAGAAAAAATATTAGATGGCGACATTCCGCTCATTCCGGCTTTTTCCGCAATAAATTTTCCTCTTGGCCCGACAGTCACTAAAATATCGGCAATTTCCGCGACCATTTTCCCGATGCTTTCGTGCGCTTCAATGGAATATTTTCCCAATTCAAGCATGTCGCCTAAAACGGCAATTTTTCTTTCCGCTTGCAAATCTTTCAACGTTGCCAAGGCCTCTTTTACCGAAAGCGGCGAAGCGTTATAACTGTCATCTATAATCCAAGAATTTTTAACTCCTTGAAACAAGTTCATTCTGTGTTTTTCCGGAATGTAATGCCGTTCAATAAGTTCGGCTATCTCAACCAAATTAAGATTATAAATTATGCCGACAGCGAAAGCGGCGGTAATACTATAGGCCTGGGCTCTGCCAAAAACGTTTTTTATCGCCACGGGAATAACGCTGCCTTGATATTCTATTTTAAAAGAAATGCCCTCCGGCCTTTTACTGACGCCGGGTTCAGCCGAATCATCAACGGAACGATTTTCAAAATTAAAAATTCTCACATCCGCGCCCTCATTAAATCCAAAAGTAATCGTTTGCTGTTTGATTTTTTCTTTAAGGTTCATAACCGCTTCGTCGTCAAAATTAAGAACCGCCCAACCGCCTCCGGGCAAAGCGTCAATAAGTTTGAATTTTTCTTTAGCCACCTCTTCCGGATTCTGATAAAATTCCACGTGAACCGGCACCTGGCCGATGGCGGTAATCACGCCGATGTTAGGTCGCGCAATTTTAAGCAGTTTTTTAATGTCGCCCGGTCTGTCCGCTCCGAATTCTAAAATCAAAACATTGGGATATTCGTATTTTCGTCCAAAGATTATTTTTCCTGCTGCGATTAAAATCACATTAATCCAAAAAATAAATTTTTGAAAACGCTTGGTTCCGGACGGCTGGCCGTGGCTAACCAAACCAAGCGATTTTTCTTTCCAGTCAACGATTACAGTTAAAGGCAGTCCTAATTCGTTATTAAAATTGCCACGGGAACGCCTAACCTTCCACTGACCTTGATTATTGGATTTTAACGATTCAGAATTGGCCAAAACGGCATAAATTGTCTCTTTAGCGGATGTCTTTCCGACACTGCCGGTAACCGCGATTATATTCGGCTGAAATTTTTTCACAATCGCCCGGGCCAGAAAAGCCAAAATTGATTTTAAAATTTTAATCATTTTCAAAATTAGTTCTTAGTTATTAGTTAAATTATCCGGTGGTATATTATAGTAATTCAAAATAAATTCCGCCAGTTCCTTGAAAGCGGGCACAATTGTTTGTCCGGCCAAAGGCGCGTTTTTCGGCTTATCTATCCTTATTAACACGGAAAATTTCGGGTCAAACGCGGGAGCGAATCCGACGTAAGTATTGATAACCTGTTCGGTATAGCCGCCATTTTTAAAATCTGGGATAAGAGCAGTTGCGGTCTTACCGGCAATGTTGTAATTGGGAATATCCGCTATCACGTTTTTTCTGACGGCGGAAACCATCATCTGCGCGACTTTTTTGGAAGTGTCTTGGGATATCACTCTTCTCACAATTTCCGGTTTGTCATCGTTTAATATGAGCGGCTTCATCAACAAACCGTTGTTGGCAATCGCCGAGATCGCGGAAATCAGTTGAATCGGCGTAACAGAAAAACCATGGCCGTAAGAAGCGACCGCGTAATCAATATCCCTGCCGTTTTTAAGATTATTCAAACTGCCTTTCAATTCTCCGGGTAAATTTATTGAAGTTTTTTCGCCAAAACCGAAATTTAAAAGATACTTGTAAAAAGTTTTATGGCCGGTTTGTTTTTCGGCAAAAACCGCTCCGGTGTTAAGAGATTTTTCAATAACATTTAACATTGTCTGCTTGCCGTGCGCTTTGCCATCCCAATTTTCAATTGTTCTTCCGTTGATAGTAACTGAACCGTAATCAGTATAAGTCGTCTCGGATGTTATATTACCACTGTCAAAGGCTGCGGCCATTGTAAATATTTTAGAAGCGGAGCCGGACTCATAAACCTCCTGGACGTTTGGATTTAAAAAATTTTTGATGTCGGACTTTGAATAATTATTCGGGTTAAAATCGGGGAAGCCGCCCATCGCCAAAATTTTTCCCGAACGCGGCTCTTGAACGATAACCATTCCCGCTTCGGCGCCCCACTGGTCAATGGTCTTTTTTAAGACCTCCTCGGCTTCGGCCTGGATATTTCTGTCAATAGTCAAAGTTAAATCCTTGCCGTCGGAAGCGTTAATAATTTTGTCGCCCTTAGTTTCTCCGCTCTTTCCGCTCAAATCCTTTTCAAAAAACGCTTCAATTCCGTAACGTCCTTTTTCAAATGTTTCTTTGGGGTCGGACGAATCCGCGGGACTGACAAATCCCAAAACATGACTGGCTAAAAAATTATTCGGATAATAACGGCTCGTTTGATTTTTTATATAAATGCCTTTGATATTTAAATTTTTTACTACTTCAACTTGATTGTCGCTCGCTTTAAAAACCAAAAGTTCATACAAATCTTTGGGTTTATTCAATTTTTTCTCCAATTCTGAAACCAATTCCCCGATTATTGGGGTCAAAGCGGATACCGCTTCTTTAACGTCCTCAATTTCTTTGGGCACCGCGTAAATTAAAGGAAATTCCTTATTTAAAACCGCGGGCGCAGGAGTGTTGTTTTTGTCAATAAAATAAATACTGCCTCTATTTGGCTTTAAAAAATCGCTCTGCTGACTTTTCGCTTTACTGACATAAACGGAATTTTTATTAATTTGAACATTATAAAGATTATAAACAAGAAACAAATAACTTGTTCCGATGCCTAAAATTACTGTTATAAAGCGCCATTTTTTCATCTTTAAAATGAAATTCTATAAATTATTATTGGCTGTCAGCTGTTTATCCGTTGTTTTTACGTATTCGGGATTTTTTTCAATGGTCAAAAAATTCTTTTCAATAATATCTTTGAATTTTTCTTGACTGGCGATTAAATCCAAAGCAGTTTTAAGTTCCGCGTTTTTAATTTCGGCCGCGCCGAGGTTATTTTTTATTTTTGAAATTTCATGGATGGCGTTTACGTTTTGGTTGTAAAGAAAAATTCCCGACACCGCGAAAACAACCAACACGCCGATTAGCACCGGAATTAAAAATGTAAGTTTGTTTCTATTTTGATTGTCGTTGATTATGGTCACAGTAAGCATTAAACCATTAAAACAATAAAACATTAAAACAAATTTTATGCTCTATTACTTTTATGATTTTGTATTTTATGTTGTTTTGTTTTTGTGCTTTTATGATTTTATGATTATTATTGCCCTTAACTTTGCAGAGCGGCTTCGCGGGTTTGAAATGATTTCTTCTTTTGAAGCGACCACCGGCTTTTTGGTTAAAATTTCCCCTTTACCTTCTTTTTCCATTTGTTTGAAATAATTTTTTACGATTCTATCCTCCAATGAGTGAAATGAAATTATTACGACTCTGCCGTTTGGTCTGATAATTTCCGGCAAATTTTTTAAAATTGTTTCCAGATTTTCCAATTCTTTATTCACATATATCCTTAATGCCTGGAAAACTCTGGTAGCGGGGTTGATTCTTCCTTTTTCATATCCTTTCCCAACCGCCATTTTTACCACTTCAACTAATCTGCCCGTTGTCATAATTCTCTCTTTTCTTCTCTCTTCAACGATTTTTTTGGCAATTTGTCTGGACATTCTTTCTTCTCCGTATATATAGAAAATATCGGCCAATTCTTTCTCGCTGTAGCTATTAACAATCTCTGCAACTGTTTGTATCCGCTCCCCACTTTTCACTTTTCCCTTTTCACTTTCAACTTCCCCAATGTCATATCTCATATCAAGCGGCTCGTCTTTTAAAAAACTGAATCCCCTGCCCGACTTTTCCAACTCTTCTGTTGAAAATCCTAAATCAATAATTAATCCGTCGGCTTTGAGTAAATTTTTTTCCTTCAAAATTTTCGGCAAATCCGCGTAATTTTCATGAACGAAAATGACCTTTGACGTTTGACCTTTGACATTTAACTTAGCGCGTTCAATCGCGCTATCGTCCCAATCAATTCCCAATAGCGTTCCGCCCGGCTCAATCTTTTTTAAAATTTCCGCGGCATGGCCGCCCGCTCCGACAGTTCCGTCAATTATGAATTTACCCGGCTTAGGGTCCAATATTTCAATCGCTTCTTTTAAAAGAACTGGAACGTGCGTCATATGCCTAATTCCGATAATTTCTCAGCTATTTCATCCGACGCCGATTCTGTTTTTTCTTTGTATTGCTTCCACGCTTCGCTATTCCAAATTTCAATTCTATTGTAAAGTCCGGCAACTGTAATTTCTTTTTTTAAATTCGCGTAATCTCTTAAATAATCGGGAATTAAAATTCTTCCCTGTTTGTCCAATTCAACATCCATGGCGCCTGCGAGCATAAGCCGAACGAACGCGCGCGAATTCGCCTGCGCCAAAGGCAATGCGACGAGTTTCTGCGCAAGTGTTTCCCACTCCTTGACGCTGAAAACAAAAAGACAATAATCCAGCCCTCTAGTTATAATGGCGCCGCTTGTCAACTTGTCACGAAATTTTATCGGCATCGCCATTCTGCCTTTAATATCTAAATTGTGAGTGAATTCTCCGATGAACATGCTTTTAATAATTTTTAATTTAGAATTTTAAATTTAAAATGAATTGCTGACTTATCCCCAGAATCGCTCTCTATCCCCATAGTTATCCACATTTCCCCACTTTTATTTCATTTTGAGCCACAAACGCTTTTAAGTCAAACGCTAAAAATAGTTTCTGCCCTAACAAAAAAACCCGCATTTTATGCGGGTTTTTAAAATTTTTTCTAAAATTTATCCACAAGTTGTTCATCTCACATATAATTACTTATGTGTGGGGTTCACCTATATTATTTTAGTGGGCGTTACTGGATTCGAACCAGTGACCTTTGCAATGTGAATGCAACGCTCTAACCAACTGAGCTAAACGCCCAATCTAACTTACAACCAACAACTTATAATTAATAACTAAATAATATCACCCAAAAATAAAATAGCCAAATATTTGGCTATTTTATTTTGTCGTTAGTTATTACTGAAGTTCCACCACTGCGCCGACTGCTTCCAATTTTTTCTTAATTTCTTCCGCTTCTTCTTTCTTTAATCCTTCTTTTACCGGCTTTGGAGCTCCTTCAACCAAGTCCTTGGATTCTTTCAAACCTAAGCCGGTAATTTCCTTAAGCATTTTAATGACATTAATTTTTTGTTCTCCTCCGGATTTCAAAACGACGTTAAACGAAGTTTTTTCCTCCACAGCCGCGTCAGCTACGGCGGTCGAGGCCGGCATAGCCGCGGACACGCCAAATTTTTCTTCCAGCGCTTTTATCAAATCCGCCAATTCAACAACGGTCATTAATTCAACTTTTTCAATTATATCTTTAAATTTTTCCATATTTTTATGAATTTAATTATTTTACTTCAGCTAATTTTTGCGACCTTTTATCCAACACGTTCATAAACATCTTCACGGGCATTGAAAGCATACCGACAAGCTGCGCCAATAAAATTTCCCTGGAAGGCAATTGACCGATTCTTTTGACCATCGCTTCGTCTAAAAAATTCTTATTAACTAAATCGTATGCTCCAAGAATTTTAAAACCCTTTTTTTCTTTGTCTTTATAAAACTTATAGATTGGGCCGGCCACTTCCGAAATATCTTTTGAGAAAAAAATTGTCGCTAATTGCTCGTCAAACTGTTCCGGATTAAAATCAACTTTTTCTTTTTCCAAAGCCACGCGAAGCAATTTTTTCTTGATGACCTTGGTTTTGGCGCCAAAATCCTTCAGCGACCTTCTCAAAACTTTCATATCTTCCACGCCCGTGCCCGTAAAGTCAACAAAAAAAAGATTTCTACTTTCATCTATGAGTTTTTGGGCCTCACCTATCGCCTGTTTTTTCTGTTCTTTTGTCTTCATGTTGTTAACTCACAACTCATAACATATAACTTATAACTTTTTTAATAATTTTTAGTTGTTGGTTTTTAGTTATCAGTTAT